>JBHEPQ010000254.1:0-7168 GCA_046260215.1 Chromatocurvus sp. | reverse complement strand
CACGGCTTCATCCCCATCGTGGTGGAAGAGGCCTGCGGGGATAGGCATGCGTCGCCGCACGAGAGCAATCTGTTCGACATGAATGCCAAGTATGGCGATGTGGTCAGCGAGCGTGATGTTATCGAGTGGTTAGGCAGCCTGGAGCAATCCCATGAGTGATCCCACTTTGCGCGAGAAATTGGACCGCAGCGACTTCATTCTGGCGCCCGGCCTGCACGATATGATCAGCGCGGTCATTGCGAATCGGGTTGGCTTCGATGTTGTATATGCATCTGGTTACTGGTTGACGGCCTCGGCCTACGGCTTGCCGGACGCAGGTATCGCGACCTATACACAAATGGTCGATCGGGTAGCGACACTCGCTCGGACTGTCGATTCTGCGGTGATAGCGGATGCCGATACCGGCTACGGTGGGCTCCTGAACGTTCACCATACCGTACGCGGATACGAAGCGGCGGGAGCGACGGGCATACAGATAGAGGACCAGGTGTTCCCGAAAAAGTGTGGTCATACACCGGGCAGGCGGGTGATCCCGGTGTCCGATATGGTGTCCAAGGTCCGGGTTGCCTGTGACGCTCGTCTGGACAAGACCAACACCCTGATAATCGCTCGCACCGATGCCAGGCAGGCTGAGGGCTTTGATGCTGCCGTAAGGCGGGGGCAGGCGTATGCAGAGGCCGGTGCGGACGTTGTCTTCGTCGAATCACTGGAAAGTGAGGATGAGATGCGCGAGGCCTGCCGGCGAATTGACAGACCAATGATGGCGAACATGGCTGACGGCGGCGCGACGCCGATCCTTGATCGCGGTCAGTTGATCGAGATCGGGTACCGCCTCGGTATTTTCCCAGCTACCACCTCCCTGGCCGCGGCAGCTGCCATTGAGCAATCCTTGAAGGCGTTAAAAGAGCATGGCACGTCCAGGATCGACGGTCCTGAATTGTTTGACTTCAATACCTTCTGCCGTCTGATCGGTTTCGAGGAGGTCTGGGCTTTTGAGCAACGTTGGGCCGATGCAGAGGACGAGGGGAGTGCTGCGCAGGGCTCCGACTGAGGTTGCCCTGGCCTCTTTGCTGCGCAGCGTCACCCGATTTTACGTTGCTGCCGCATGCATGCACGCTGCGTGCGGATCGTTCCGGGATGGGCTACTCTGTCGGCGTGTTGGTAACCAGGACAACGTGGCGATTTCCGAAAGCACGGATCAATTCAAAAGTACGTGTTCGTAATATACTTTTCGGTATGAAGGTGTTTTTTGGGATAGTAGTACGCGTCAATGCAAAAAAGGAGAGTTTACGGTGGCTACTTCAAGCGATAGAACGACAACTGACAAGCAGAAAGAACTGGATGCAGGCAGAGAATCTGTGATTGCGGCCTACAACGATATGCTGGAGGCACAGGGGCATTTTCGTCAGGCGGCAGAAGCCGCCGGGGTCGATATGAAACATGATGCGATGGAACAGCTTCTGAAGGGCCGCGATAGGGTGGATGTCGTTGGCCAGGAAGTCCAGCAGTATGTGCACGATAAGCCGGTTGCAACTCTCGGCCTGGCATTCTTCGCGGGGCTTCTTGTATCTCAGCTGCTCTCCCGGAAATAGTGCCGCGTGGTCGATCGCGCCGATCCCTCGCAGGACGACCCGCTGCATTCGCGGGCGACGGCGGGTAGTGAAGAGCCGGGGTCCGGGCCCTCTGATACCGGAGATCCTCAGGCGCAGTTGAAAGCGTGGCTTGCACTCGGTACGCAGGCGCTGGCTGTCGTAGAACAGTTTGCGAGTTTGCTTCGTCTGGAGCTCGGGCTTGCGGTCGCGGATGCGGGGCGTCTGGTGATGGTGGTGCTAGCCATAATACCGCTCGTTTTTTTTGCCTGGCTGGGTCTTGGTCTTCTACTGGCCTGGCTGGTTTATGCGGCGAGTACATCGGTGACTCTGGCCCTGGTCGCTTTCCTTTTGCTGCAGGCGGGTACGCTGGTACTGCTGCTCAGTGCGGCGCGGCGCTTCCAGCGCAGTCTCGGGCTGCCTGCGACACGCCGACAGTGGCAGGCCCTGATGCGGGCGCCATCAGCCGCCAGTGGAGAGCGGGGTGATAGACGTGAGTCGTAAACAGCAAGTCATGGCGCTGCGGACCGCCGAGGTCACCCTCGGTGAGCGCCGTCTGCTGCTGCAACGTTCTGCGATGGCAAGAGCGGCCGAGTTGCGCCGCCTGCACCCGGGCTGGCTGTTGGCGGGTGGTTTTGCGTCCGGTGTGATTGTGCAGCGCTGCTCGACAGGGCTGTTTCAATCCCGCCTCGCTTCATCCGCGATCATGACCGGCATTCGCCTGTCTCGATTTGCAGCCGGGGATCTACTGTCGGGAATATCCCGGGCCGGCGCTTGAGCGAACACGATAACATGCCGGCAGTAGCAGAGCCGGCACAGGAGCAGGAGCCACGCCCGCGTACCTCTTTTGCAATGCGTTGCCTGTTGTTTCTCGGCATTGCGTACACCATGTATTTTGCCCAGTCGCTGCTGATCCCTATGGTAGTGGCATTGTTCTTTGCTTTGCTGCTGAGTCCGCTGGTGGACCTCCTGAAACGCTTTTATGTGCCGCGCACCCTTTCTGCCGTGCTGATGCTGTGCGTAATCGGCGGACCTCTGGGTCTGCTGGTCAGCCAGCTTGCCGAACCGGCGCAGCGCTGGGCGAAGGAGATGCCCGAGCTCGCAGATCAGGTCACGCAGCATGTGGAGAACCTGACGCAACGATTTACCCCGGAAGCGGCGCTTGAGCCGCCAGACCGCAAGGGTTTCAGTTTTTCCGGCTTGTTCGATGATGACGATGAGCAGCCGGGCGACGCCAAAGAGCAGTCAGAGACAGCGGGCAGTGGCTTCAGTGAAACGATCAAGCAGAGTGGGCTGGAGGCGATACTCGCGGTATTGAGCGCCGCGCCGGTAATGATCGCGCAGCTGTTGATTGCCGTCATGTTGATTCTGTTTCTGTTGATCTTCGGTTCCGGGCTGTTTGTGACCTGGGTGAACGCGTTCCCGGGTATTGATGATAAAGAGCGCAGCATTGCATTGATGCGTTCGATACAGGTGGAGCTGTCGCGCTATATTCTTACGGTCAGCGTGATCAATGGGGGCCTTGGGCTGGTGGTGGCAGCCGCTCTGTGGAGCCTGGGTTTTGACGATGCTCTGTTCTGGGGTGCGGTGGTTGGCTTGCTGAATTTCGCGCCCTATGTCGGGCCTCTGATCGGCGCGATCATTCTGTCGCTGGCGGGTGTAGTCCAGTACGGTATAGCGCTTATCGCACTGTTGCCGGTCCTGGTCTACTTCAGTATCAACATGCTCGAGGCCCAGTTTGTCACGCCCGTGATTCTCGGGCACAGAATGCGCCTGAACCCGCTGATTATTATTGTCTGGCTGGTCGCCTGGGGCTGGCTCTGGGGTGCCGTGGGTGTGCTTCTTGCTGTGCCCATGCTGGTCTGTTTCAAAATAGCCGCAAAGCAGACCCGCGTCATGGATCACTGGGTGGAATTGATAGAGTCCCGTGCCTGAGGTGCCGCCGCAGGGCTCGCGCCGACCCGTGAATCACAGCCAGTGCGCGTCGGCCGGCCCCATGCATCTCTTTCATCATGCAACCGCGTTACACTGGCGCTTTGCGCAATTATCAAGGAGCCACCCATGAAAGCATCCGACCTGTTTGTCCGTGCACTGGAGGCCGAGGGCGTCAAATATATCTTCGGTATACCCGGCGAGGAAAACCTCGATCTGCTGGAGTCACTTCGCACCTCCTCAATCCAGCTCATACTTACGCGACACGAGCAGGCGGCTGGATTTATGGCGGCAACCTATGGTCGTCTGACCGGCAATGTCGGCGTCTGCCTGTCCACCCTGGGACCGGGGGCGACAAACCTGGTGACGGCGGCCGCGTACGCGCAGCTGGGTGCCATGCCGATGCTGATGATCACCGGTCAAAAACCCATCAAGACCAGCAAGCAGGGCCGTTTCCAGAACATCGACGCCGTTGACATGATGCAGCCGATTACCAAGCACACAGCACAGGTTGTCAGCGGGGACCGGATTCCATCCCTCGTGCGTGAGTCGTTTCGGCTGGCTCACGAAGAACGGCCTGGCGCTGTTCATATTGAATTACCCGAGGATATTGCGGCCGAGCAGACAGATGTGGAGCTGATTGCCGCCAGTGCAGTGCGACGCCCCATAGCCGAGTACAAATCCATTGCGGCCGCGGTGGCCATGATAGAGCGGGCTCGCTCGCCGATCCTGTTGATTGGCGCTGGCGCCAACCGCAAACTGACCGCTAAGATGTTGCGCGAATTTGTTGACAAGACCGATATTCCGTTTATTACAACGCAGCTGGGCAAGGGTGTGCTGAACGAAAAGCACCAGCGTTTCATGGGAAATACGGCGCTGTCCGACGGCGACTTTGTGCACCGCGTGGTCGGTGCGGCAGATCTCATTATCAACGTCGGGCATGACTCGGTTGAGAAGCCTCCGTTTTTCATGCGCGCTACGGATAAGCGCAAAGTCATGCACATTAACTTCGAGACCGCGGCAGTAGATCCGGTATATTTTCCCCAGCTCGAAGTTGTGGGTGACATTGCCAACAGCATCTGGCAGATCAAGGAAAAAATTGCGGTTCAGGAGGGCTGGGTTTTTGATTTCTTCAGCCGTGCGCACGATGCCTACCTGGCGCACCGGGCGGAGTCGGAAGCGGATATGCGGTTTCCAGTGCTGCCTGAACGACTGGTCAAGGCGGTGCGCGACGTGCTGCCACCCGAAGCTATCGTCACTCTGGACAACGGCGTCTACAAAATCTGGTTCGCGCGCAATTTTCCGGCGGCACAGCCCAATTCGCTGTTGCTTGACAACGCGCTCGCCGCAATGGGTGCGGGACTGCCATCAGCCATGGCTGCAAAGGTGGTGCATCCGGAGAAGCCCGTGGTTGCGATCGTTGGGGATGGCGGTTTCATGATGAACAGCCAGGAACTTGAGACTGCGGTGCGTCTCGGGTTGCATCTTGTCGTTGTCATCCTGAGGGACGATGCCTATGGCATGATCAAGTGGAAGCAGGCGCAGATGCAGTTTCCGGCCTACGGCCTGGACTACGGTAACCCGGATTTTGTGCAGTACGCCAAGTCCTACGGTGCCCGCGGTTGGCGTCTGGCGGATACTGCGGAGCTTGAGCCGCTGCTTTCGCGCTGCCTTGAGGAGCCTGCGGTGCACGTTATCGATGTGCCAGTAGACTATTCACTCAACGATGAAACGCTTCACAGCACTATCCCGACTTTGAGTCGCGCGCTGTAAAGCCGGTTCTGAACAGCGGTGTCCGCCTAGCGATCTCCACGGCTGCGCTGGCCACCGCCGCTGCGACCACTCGCGGCCCGTGGTCCGCCAGATCCACGGCGCTGTGCGGCGCCCGGGCGCCCGTTGCCACCTCCCGGTTTTCCCGGTGCACCACCACGGCCCGATCGCCCCTGTCGTGGTCCCGCGGCCGGCTTACGCGGCGCTGGCGGTGGACGCACGCCCGCTGCGGGGAGCGCGTGTTCCGGCTCATAGCCATCGATCTCCTCGCGCGGCAAAGCCTTGCGGATCAGGCGTTCTATTCCGTACAGGTATTCTGCTTCGTCCGCTGAAACCAGTGAGTATGAGTGGCCGCTGGCCCCGGCACGGCCAGTGCGTCCAATTCGGTGCACATAATCTTCTGCGATATTTGGTAGGTCGAAATTCACCACCTGGGGCAGCTGGGCGATATCGAGGCCGCGAGCGGCGATGTCGGTGGCGACAAGTGCCTGAATACGCCCCTGTTTGAATCCGTCCAGAGCACGGGTACGGGCATTCTGGCTTTTGTTGCCGTGGATGGCTTCTGCGCGTATGCCGTCATCTTCAAGTTTTTTGGTGAGTTTATTGGCGCCATGCTTGGTCCGCGTGAAGACCAGCACCTGGTGCCAGTCGCGACTGCGCACCAGGTGAGAGAGCAGCTCGGGCTTGCGTTTCTTGTCCACCGGGTAGATCCATTGCTGTACGTTGTCGGCAGTGGCGTTGGCCGCGGCGACTTCCACCTGCTTTGGATTGTCCAGATAGCCTGCTGCCAGCCGGCGGATCTCGCCAGAGAATGTGGCCGAGAACATCAGGGTCTGGCGCTTCCTGGGCATCAGCGCGACGATGCGGCGTATATCGTGAATGAAGCCCATGTCGAGCATGCGATCTGCCTCGTCGAGGACCAGAATCTCGACGCGATCGAAGGCCACAGCGCCCTGCTGGTGCAGGTCAAGCAGGCGTCCCGGGGTGGCGACGAGTATGTCGCTGCCGCGTTTCAGCTTGGCGATCTGCGGGTTGATCTTGACGCCGCCGAACACGACAGAAGTACTCAGCTCGCTGCGCGCTCCGTAATCCACGGCGCTCTGATGCACCTGGGCGGCGAGTTCCCGGGTCGGGGTAAGCACCAGGGCGCGGACCTGACGATCACGGGTGCGCGTGCCCTCCGCCAGGCGCTGTAACATCGGAACCACGAAAGCGGCCGTTTTGCCGGAACCGGTCTGGGCGGCGGCCATGAGGTCATGGCCCGCGAGAACAAGCGGGATGGCCTGTTCCTGGACCGGCGAAGGGCTGGTATATCCCTTTTCGGTGAGAGCCTGCAACAGAGGTGCAGACAGACCAAGGTCTGTAAATTTCATCGTCAGGATCCCTAACGTTGGATGCTGACGAACAAAAGGACACTGTCAGCAAGTGTCGAGCGGCGGAGCATACGCTAACCGCCAGCTGTTGCAAGGTCTGTGCTCCTCGCGACCGGAGAGCCCCATGAAAAGAATGAAAATAAGGAGTGCATAAGATCAGTCAGAGTGTTACACTTTAAAGTGTTTGATAGTTGCAAGCATTTATGTCGCTTTAGTTCGTGTTAGCTCTATCTGCCCTGCCAGTGATGTCCATCACCCAGGCGTCAGATATTTGTTTTCCGTCCTGTTTGTTCATATTGCCCAGCATGACTTCAAGCATGAACGCCCGCTTGTGGGCACAATCAGTGAATGAGTAGGAATTTAGAAAATGGCAGCAGTTACCGGTACAGTGAAGTGGTTCAACGAGACGAAAGGCTTCGGTTTCATCGAGCAGGAATCAGGCCCTGATGTCTTCGCACACTTCAGCGCTATCAATGGGTCGGGTTTTAAAACCCTTCTGGAAGG
>JBHEPQ010000046.1:0-5256 GCA_046260215.1 Chromatocurvus sp. | reverse complement strand
GTGATTGCCCTGATGGTGTTCGTGGTGCCCGAGCTGATCGGCATCTTCGCTCACAGCAACCGGGAGCTGCCCCTGCTGACCCGCGGGCTTATCGCCACCAGCGATTTTTTCCGCGAGTCCATCGCCTGGTTGCTGATCGGTGCTGTGGCGTCGGTTCTGCTGCTGCGCCAGGCACTAAAGGAACCGACGCGCCGCCGCCGCTGGCATGCCGGCCTGCTGCGCGTGCCCGGGCTGTCGCGGCTGCTGATTGCCATGGATAGCGCGCGTTTTGCGTCGACGCTGAGCATCCTTATGGCCAGCGGCGTGCCGCTGCTCGACGCCCTGCGTATCGCGGGCCAGGTACTGGTCAACCTGACCCTGCGCGAAGAGAGCCAGCAGGTCGCCGGACGCGTTCAGGAGGGTGCCAGCCTGAGCCGGGCGCTGGGCGAGAGCGGCATGTTTCCGCCGATGATGGTGCACATGGTGGCCAGCGGAGAATCCAGCGGCGCCCTGGAAACCATGCTCTCGCGCAGCGCGACCAACCAGGAGCGCGAGCTGGAAATGACGCTGGGCACTGCGATGGGGCTGTTCGAGCCGCTCATGGTGGTCTTTATGGGCGGCATGGTGCTGGTAATCGTGCTCGCCATCCTGCTGCCGATCTTTGATCTCAACACAATGGTAAGGTAACGACATGGCTAAGCGTCTGCTTACAGCGCCGCTGCTTGTAGCGCAGCGCAACAGCGGGTTTTCCCTGGTGGAAATCCTGGTCGTTCTGGTGATCATGGGTCTGCTGATCAGCGTCGTGGCACCCACCGTGCTCAACCGGGCGGATGATGCCCGGGTGCAGAAGGTGCAGGCTGATTTCAAGGCTATAGAAACCGCATTGAAAATCTATCGTCTCGACAATTACACCTATCCCACCACGGAGCAGGGTCTGGCTGCGCTGGTTGAGCCCAGCACGCTGGCGCCCGAGCCGCGCAACTTCAAGCAGGGTGGCTACCTGGCGGAAGTCCCCAGGGACCCCTGGGGGCGGCCCTACCTGTACCTGAGTCCGGGGGAGAATGGCGAGGTGGATATCTACACGCTGGGCGCCGACGGTGTGTCCGGTGGCGAGGACCAGAACGCGGATATCGGCAACTGGTCCACCGGGGAGTGACAGGTGGGATCTGCCTGCAGCCGCGCATTCAGCCTGGTCGAACTGCTTGTCGTGCTGTTCGTTGTTGTGCTGATGACGTCCCTCGCTACCCTGGGATTCAATTCGGGCAGCCGCGACCGGGATATCGAGAGCGCGGCGCGCGGCCTGATGGGCGTCGCTGCCTATGCGCTGGATGAGGCCCAGTTCAGTGGCCGGGATCACGGCCTGCGCCTGGTGCGCGACGCGGCTTCCGGCAACTGGCATACACAGTGGCTGGCGCGCTGGCCCGAGGGCTGGCGCCGCCCCGAAAGCGCGCGGGATGTGTGGCAAGCGTTGCGATTTCCCGCCGGCGTCAGCCCCGAGCTGACGCTCGAGGGTCGCCCGGTGGCACTGGATGTGGATGACGACGAACGCGAGGGGCCAGCGATCGTTTTTTTTGCCAGCGGCGAAACCACCCCGGGGCAACTGGTCCTGCGCGACCGGGAAAACGGCAAGGTCCTGTGGCGCCTGCGCTGGGACCTGCTCGGCCGCTTCACGCTGGAGGACGGTCAGGGCCGGGTCGATGCACAGTAGGTCGCCCGCGCCGTCCGGCTTCACCCTGGTCGAGGTCATGGTGGCGCTCGCCATCGTGGCGCTGTCCGTGCCAGCCCTGCTGTTCACGCTGGATCAGCACATCGACGGCACCGCCCATCTGCGCGATAAATCGCTGGCCAGTCTGGTGGCGGGCAACAAGCTGAGCGAAGTGCGCCTGCTGGCGGCCGCGCGGCAACAGCTGCAGCGGGGCAGCGAGACGGGAAGAACCCAATTGGCAGATCGGGAGTGGTTCTGGTGGCTGGAAAGCGAACAGACGGACGTCCCGCAGTTCTACCGCATCGAGGTGCGTGTCGGTCTGCGCGAGGGCCGTCCGGAGATGGCCCTGATCTCGCGCGTTGCCTATCTGTCGGCCGATTTTTCCGACGCTTCCGGAGTGCCGCAGGGTGAAGGCTAGCCGTGGCTTCACCCTGGTCGAGGTACTGGTGGCCCTGGCGGTGACCGCGTTTGTCGCGGCGGCCGCCTACGCCGGCGTCGCCACCGTAATAAGCGGCGTGGCAAGTACCCGTGAGGTGGCGGAGCGCACGGCCGCCATCAACCGGGCGCTGTCCCTGATTTCCCGGGATATCCGCCAGTTTGTCGATCGCGGCGTGCGCGATGAATTCGGCCAGGAGCAGCCGGGACTCAGCGGCGGACGGCTGGCGCGATTCCCCCTCACGCTGACGCGGGCGGGCTGGCACAACAGCGCCGGGCACGCCCGCAGCACGCTCGAGAGAGTCAGCTATGTGTTCGAGGATGCTGCGCTCTGGCGTCTGCGGTATCCGGTTCTCGATCGCGCGGGTGGCACCCGGCCGGCCCGGGTGCTGTTGCTGGAGGATGTCGACGGGGTTGAGCTGCGTTTTCTCGGTGACATCGGGGCGCTTGCCACGGGTAATGCGACGCAGATAGAGACCCGCAACTGGGAGACTTCCTGGGTAGCGGATGTGAGCCAGCCGGGCGGCGTCACGCCGCCCCCCGCGGCGCTTGAGCTGCGCCTTGAGCTCGCCGATGCCGGGTTGCTGACGCGACTGTATGTGCTGCCTCCCTACTGAAAACCGACCGCAACGGCAGGCGGGCGTTGCGCTGGTCGTGGCGCTGCTGGTGTTTGCCTTGTGCGCCACGCTGCTGGTGGCGATGCAGCGCGAATTCGATCTGTTCTACCAGCGCGGCGCCAATGTGCTGCTGGGGGAGCAGGCTCACGCCTATCTTCGCGGTGCCGAGGCGCTGGCAGCCATGGCCCTGAAGCTGGATTACGACACCGATCTGCAGCGGGAACGGCCGCGGGATGACCTGCAGGAAATCTGGGCGCAGCCCTCGGCGCCCTACGCCCTGGATGAGGGTGGCTGGCTGCTGGGTGAGGTCGAGGACCTGCAGGGACGTTTCAACCTGAACAGCCTCGGCGGACAGGTGCGGAATGACGCGACGATGGGGCAGCCGCAGTACACCCCGGAGCAGCGTTTCTTCATACGGCTGCTGGGTGCCCTGGAGGTGGACCTGATGCAGGCGACGCGCATTGTCGATGCCATCGGCGACTGGCTGGATGCCGACAGTGAACCCCGCAGCTATGGTGCCGAGGACGACTTCTACGCGGTGCAGTCTCCTGCCTACCGCGTGGCCAATCGCCCCCTGGCTAGCGTCAGCGAGCTGCGTGCGATCGCCGGTATCACGCCGGACCTGTTTGCACAGCTTCGGCCCCTGGTCACGGCGTGGCCCCGGACGCCGTCGTTGATGAACATTCACACCATGCCCGTGACCCTGCTGCAGGCCGTCGGCGGCAATGACCGTCTGCAGCCACTGGCGCTGTCCTCGGCACAGGGCCTGGCGCGGCAGCGCGAGGAGATCGGCTTCGACGGGGTTGACGACATGCTCTCAGCGTCTGCGCTATCCGGCACCGATACGGATGAAGTTGCCGGTCTGCTGGGCGAAGCATCAAGCTGGTTTCTGCTCTCGGCGCGGGTCGAGATTGCCGGTCGCGAGCAGCGCTTGTACAGTGTGCTGCATCGCGACAACCGGCAGGTGTGGCCGGTCGTTCGTGCCAGCGGCAGTCTGTAAGCGTGGCTGTCACCTGGCATCCGCGTACTGCGGCGCCGGCTTTCAACCACCCCTCGGGGAAACACCCACTGCATGAATGAGAACCTGAACGTAGTTCGCTACAGCGACGGCGAGTTGTGCTGGACCAGCGCCGGCGACAATGGGCCGGGACGCTCGCTCGCCGATCCCGCAGTGAGAGAGGAATTGCGTGCTGCGCTCGCCACCCGGCGCGGGCGGCTGGTCTTCGCAGCGCCCGGTGAGCAGGTCAGACTGCTGTCACTGGCGGTATCGGCGGATGAAAAGAAGCATCTTGCCAAGGCGCTGCCGTTTCTTGTCGAGGAGGCTGTCGCGGAGGATATCGAGGCGGTGCACGTCGCGCACGTTTTGCGCGGGCCGACGCTGGCGACGGTCATGCTGTGCTCGCACTCGCGGATGCAGCGCTGGCAGAGCGACCTGGCGGACCTGCCGCGTATCGAGAGCTGGACGCCGGAGCCGCTGCTGCTGCCCTGGCGCAGCGGCGAGTGGTGTCTGGTTTTTGATGGCGATCGCGTCATTCTGCGCACGGGCGAGGGCGAGGGCAGCGCGGTGGAAATCACGTTGTTGCCAGCCTACCTGGCATCGCTGCTGGCAGACAGCGGCGCGCCGGAAGTGCTGGTGATCTATGGCCACAATCGCAGCGCCGAGCTCGCTGCCTTACCCGAGGTGCTCGCTGATCGAGCGCAGTGGCGCAGCGGTGGTTTTGCCGCGGCGCTGTGGCTGCACGACAGCGCCGCGGCGCTGCCTTCTCTCCTGCAGGGCGGCTACGCGCCGCGCCTGCCGCTGCAGCGCTGGGCGCGGCAATGGCGCTGGCCCGCCGCGGCGGTTGCAGCCGCCCTGGTGCTGCAGCTTGCCGCGACGTGGGCCGACTACCTGAGCCTGCGGGAGGAGAATCGCGCGTTGAGGTCGGCGATAGAGGAGCGTTACCGGGAAATCAATCCCCGCGGTGCCCTGGTAGACGCAGAGACCCAGCTCCGGCGCCAGCTGGATGCCCTGAGCGGCTCGGCACAGGGGGCCGGGTTCACCCGGATGCTGGAAACGGTGGGTGGGGTGATCGCCAAACAGCCCGGTACCGGCGTCGCGTCCATCAATTACAACCAGCGCGGGGGCGATATGCGTCTTGCCATCACGGCCTCTGACTACGCTGCCGTGGAGCGCATACGCGAGGCGCTGGACGCGGCCGGCATCGAGGCGGTGCTTGAGAACAGCGCCACCGCCGGCGACGGCGTGCGTGCCCGCCTGCGTGTGGGTGGTGCGTCATGAAGCAGTGGTTCGCACGCTTTACCGGGCGGGAACAGATCAGCCTGATCGCCCTGGCTGCGGCGCTCCTGCTGTTTCTGCTTTATCACCTGCTCTGGTCGCCGTTGACCGCGGCGCGCGACGATATGCTGCGGCGCAATGCGGTCACCGCCGATTCGCTGCAGCGGGTCGGTGAGATGGCGTCGCGGATTGCCGGGCAGCGGGGGGCCGGCGCTGCGCAGCCATCGGGCCGCAGCGTCACGGCG
>JBHEPQ010000237.1:0-4712 GCA_046260215.1 Chromatocurvus sp. | reverse complement strand
GGCAGTTCACTGGTGACGACCCTGTTTTTTGCCCTGCTGATTATCTACCTGGTGCTCGCCGCCCAGTTCGAGTCATTTCGCGATCCGCTGATCATGCTGGTGACCGTGCCGATGTCTATTAGCGGGGCCTTGCTTTGCCTGAATTTTCTTGCCTTGTTTCAGATTAATGGAGCGACGCTGAATATCTACACGCAGGTGGGTCTGGTAACGCTCATCGGCGTCATCTCCAAGCACGGAATCCTGATTGTGGAGTTCGCCAATCGCCTGCAGGAGGAGGGTATGTCCAAGCGAGCGGCGATTGAGGAGGCAGCGTCCGTGCGCCTGCGCCCCGTGCTAATGACGACAGCCGCGCTCGTGTTGGCGATGCTGCCACTGCTGACGGCAAATGGCCCGGGGGCGGCGGCGCGCTTTTCCATGGGCTTTGTGATCGCCTCGGGGATGACTATCGGTACGCTATTCACGCTGTATGTGTTGCCGGCAGTCTATATGTACCTGGGGCGGGACGTGGCCAGGCTGCGTGAGTGGGAGGCAGCGTCTGCCGGCGCCGGGTAAAACGCCCCCGGGTTTCCGCCAGTCGGATGCTGCGGATAAACGCCTTCACGCGAAACGGCGCGAGCATTATTCTTTCGGTTGTTTTATGCCAAATAGTGGTGTGTGAGGACGTGCGAGGTGTCGGCGAGGCATGTGCGAGGTATAAAAAGTGAATGAGGTGCATCAGTGATGATCGGTAGCGGTAAAGGTATCGCCAGAACAATTGTGGTCCTGATGATTGCGTCAGCCTGTCACGCGCTAGGGGCAGAAATGTCCGACGCTGAAATGGAAGCACTGTACCTCGAGCGTTTCAACGCGCTTTTCGATCGCACCAGCAGGACTGGCCTGGACGCGTACGATCCACTCAAGCGGGTTCCTGGTGCCGGGCCATGGCGGCCTTTGCCGGTTCGGGCGGTCGAGGATCGCCAGGTGGACGATAGTGCCCTGCGTCAGGCAGCCGCTTACGCCGGACGCAACAACTCCAGTGCGTTCATTGTCTGGGTGGACGGTGCCATCGAGAGCCAGCATTACTCCGCTGACTTTCAGCCCGATTCCCTGATAGTAGGCAAGTCACTGGCGAAGCCTCTCGGGGTCATTGCCGTGGGTCGGGCGATTGAGAAAGGCTTTATCGAATCACTGTCGCAGCCCGCATCGGACTTCATCACGGAGTGGCGGGGTACGCCAAAGGCGGATATCACCATCGAGGACCTGTTGGGTATGCAGTCCGGTCTGTTACCACAGGCGATTGCAAGGAGTCCCGACGATATCCTCAATCGGGCCTACCTTCATCCCGCACACGATGAGGTGATCATCAACGATTATCCGCTGGTCGATCCCCCTGGTGAACGCTACGAGTATTCGAATGCGAATTCGGAGATGGTATCGCCCATTATCAAGCGCTCCACTGGCGTGGCATACGAAGACTGGGTTGCCAGTGAGGTTCTTGTGCCACTTGGCGCTCCCGGTGGCGAAATCTGGATGAACCGGGAAGGTGGGGTCGCGCACTCGGGCTGTTGCATTCTTCTGCCGGCAGAGGCATACCTGCGTCTTGCGATACTGCTGCTGCGAGATGGTGTCTGGGATGGGCGGCGACTACTCCCCGAGGGTTATGTCGCTGCCATGCGCAGGCCGCGTTCGGGCAACGTCAATGCGGGACTCGGGCTTTATCTCGGTACGCCCTATCGCGAGCGTCGCGGCGCCATGAATCCGGAAACGACGATGGGAGCGACCTTGCATTCAGAGCCCTACGCAGCCTCGGATCTTTTCCTGTTTGACGGCAATTCCAATCAGGTCGTTTATATTGTCCCCTCGCGGCAGACAATTGTGTTGCGTCTGGGCGCCTGGCCGCCCAAAGAGCCCGCCTGGGACAACGCAGTGCTGCCGAACACCATACTGCGCGGACTGGAGTAAGGTCGGCGATGGCAGTGCTGCAGGCGGGTAACCGCGAGTTTGAGTTGACGATACCCGTGCTTGTGGTGGGCGCAGGCGCCTGCGGTCTATGCGCGGGCCTCGCGGCGAGAGACGGCGGTGCAGAGGTCATGCTGATTGAGCGCGATCCGTCACCTATCGGAACCACCGGTATGTCCACGGGGCTCATTCCTGCAGCAGGCACGCCGGAACAGCGGGAGCGAGGTATCGAGGACAGCCCTTCGCTCTTCGCCGCGGATATCATGAAAAAAGCGCAGCAGGGTGCAGACGGAGAAATCGTGCAACATCTGGCTGCTGAATCAGCGGAGACCGTGATGTGGCTGCGCGAACATCACGGGGTCGAACTGAGTCTTGTCGATGGCTTTGTTTATCCGGGGCACAGTGTCATGCGCATGTACGGTACGCCACATCGAACGGGGACAGAACTCATGGCGGCGCTACAGAACGCCGCGGTCCGAGCAGGGGTCGACATACTCACGCAGGCCAGGGTCCGTGACCTTCTGGTTGGTGATGATGGGGATGTCGTGGGCGTGATGATCGAACGCCCGGACGGCGCGACCGAATCCATTGGCTGTGATGCCCTCATCCTGGCGTGTTGCGGCTTTGCGGGAAACCCGGAGCTGGTCAGTAAATTCATTCCGGAAATTGCCGACGGCGTATTTCACGGTCATCCGGGTAACAAGGGCGACGCCGTTGTCTGGGGTGAGGCTCTTGGTGCTTCCCTCGCCGACATGGATGCCTACCAGGGCCACGGTGGTCTTGCAGTTGGCCACGCCATCCCTATCCTCTGGCCACTGATCATGGAGGGAGGGATACAGGTCAATCGTGAAGGTCGACGCTTCTCCGACGAATCCGCCGGTTACTCGGAACAGGCAACCAGGGTACTGGCACAAACCGACGGCGTGGCATTTTCATTGTATGACGGTCGCCTTCACGAGCTGATGCTTCAGTTTGACGACTACCGTGACGCTCTGGAGGCAGGCGCCGTTGTCAGGCGGGATTCTCCGGAGGCGCTCGCCGAGGCCATCAGGGTGCCGACGGCAGCCCTGAAGCGTACATTGGAGGAAGAGCGCGCCTGCAAGGCCGGTCTTCGGGATTGTGCATTCGGCAGGGACTTTTCCGGTAAAGCACCGCTGCAACCGCCTTTCTATGCGGCGCGGGTGACCGGCGCGCTGTTTCATACCCAGGGTGGTCTGGAGGTCGATCGCGCGGCGCGCGTCATCAGGCAGGACGGAACGCACTTTGCCCGATTGTTTGCCGGTGGTGGCGCGGCCAGGGGCGTTTCCGGTGCGGGTGCGGCTGGCTACATGGCCGGTAACGGGCTGCTGACGGCAACCACCTTCGGCAAGCTGGCCGGCCGGTCCGCGAGCGCCGTTGTCATGGATACCGTGTCGGCCGCTGATTAGTACGCTGTTTGGCTCTGGGCCTCTAATTCCGGAAGATCAAAAGGAGTTTGTAATGAGCAAAAGTATCCCGATGGAACTTTCGCAGCGCGGCCGGGCATCTGTCGATTTCCTGGCCCATCTTTTTCGCGGTAGCGCAGAAATACGCAAACGCAACCAGTCGCTGGAGGCGGAGCTCGCAGCCGATGTGGAGGCGCTGCCCGATGATCTCGATACGCGTAACGCGCAGATGGAGCAGCAGCTGGCCTCATCACCGGCATTCCGCTGCCGTGAACTGGTGGGCGAATGGCACGCGCGCTATCACGGCCGTATCGCCAGAGAGGCGTTTGATGAGATCGCGGGACGCGTTGTGCCGCAGCTGGAGTCTCTGGATTCCGGTCCGGCTTTTCTGGAGACGGCGCCCGGTGACGACGCACCCGATTACTGGGCGGGTGTAGAGTTTCATCGCACTGCGGGCGGCTGGGATGGATCGGCGTTTCACGGCGCTATACACGGCGAGCTCATCCACCGCAAAATGGTCGACGCCATCTTCCCCGGCGGCATTTTCAGGCAGCGGCGCATGGTTGCCGGTCTGGCGCCACGCGATAGCTATCGCAGAATACTGGACATGGGCTGCTCCACGGGTCACTTCACAACGGCCCTGGCCGAGGCCTACCCGGAGGCCGAGATTTACGGTGTCGACCTGTCGCCGCGTAACCTGGAGCACGCGAGGCGGCAGGCCAACCTCAACGGCTGGGGGTGGCAGCTTTACCAGCGTCCTGCCGAGCATTGCGGCTTCGAAGACAATAAATTTGATCTGGTCGCGTCTTACATTTTGCTGCACGAATTACCGGTAGACGTTGTCCAGGCCGTCTTCGACGAGGCCTGGAGAGTGCTTGAGCCAGGTGGAGACATGCTGATGAGCGACGTAACGCGGTATGCTGACCTGGACAAGCTGGCGCAGTGGCGTGCAGATCGCGGCGCGATGTACGGTGGTGAGCCGCACTGGCGTGCTTCGGCCAGCCTGGATCTGGTTGCTATTGCCCGGAATGCCGGTTTCGTGGATGTCGTGGGTGCCTACGAGGGCCCCGGTAACTATCCGTATGTGGTACGTGGAAGAAAGCCGTCATGACATCGCCGGACCCAAGGGAATTCAATCGTCCGGGCCGCCAGACCCTGATCGACGCTGATGTTGCCGGTGTCGCGGAAGGATTGCTCATGCTGACCCGGGAGCTCTGGGTGGTCTCCGACCGACTCGAAATCATGCAGGCGGTACTCGAGGAGCGCGGTATCGATATTCGTGAGGAGGTGGAGCATTTTCAGCCCGATGCTGCTCTCCAGGCGCGTCTGAATGACAACGGTCAGCGGCTC
>JBHEPQ010000205.1:0-2532 GCA_046260215.1 Chromatocurvus sp. | reverse complement strand
ACGCATCGCAATCCTCGCGCGGACAATCGTTTTACATGACGTTAGTGACCGCTTTTGGCACCAGCGTTGACTCTGCCGTCGTGGGGAGTGCTTTATATCTATCGGGAGCGTCAGTGGTTTCAGCCATCATCGTTGGTTGTGTTTCAGCCATCTTCAGCACGATAGGTTTCCTCATTGGGCCGACCGCCGGGCAGCTGATCGGCAGGCGTGCGGAGATGGTGGGAGGACTTATCCTCATTGCCATTGGCCTGTCGATTTGGATCGACCATATGTACCTGGCGGCATAGTGAAAGTCAGTCATTTGCCATGAAATGACTAACCGGCAGCGGCATCATCATGGCGAAGGCTCCTTATATAGCGAGTGTTGTTACACGCGGCGGCTGTAGAGTTCGCCCGCAATAATCTTGGCCAGTGCCTCGTTGGCGCCGGATTTGGATCTATCCGAGCGTTTGGTTCCACCCGCGCAATTCACGATCAGGCGACCCCCCTCCAGATACCAGTGGAACGGAATTTCCCTGCCATCCCGCTCAATCGTACCCGCGATCCATCCGTTGGGCATGGGTTAACTCTCTTTCGCAAACAGGGCGGAAGAAAGGTTACACCACGGCGGATCCTTAGCGCCATACTCTCTTGTGTGGCGCTCCAGGTGCGTCTCGTCGGTAGTCACACGCGTCGAAAATGATATGCTTCAAGGCATAAACTGTCGTGGGATCTGTATATGAAGCTCGCCGTTCTGTCCCGTAGTCCGAATGCCTATAGTACCCGTCGTCTGAGTGAGGCGGCTCTGCAGCGGAATCACAGTGTCAAGGTATTGAATACCCTGAAGTTTGCGATAGATCTGGACGAGGGTTCGCCGGACCTCTTCTACCGGCAGAAGCATCTGAGCAGCTATGACGCGGTTCTGCCACGCATCGGTGCGTCCATCACGTACTATGGTACGGCGGTGGTTCGGCAGTTTCAGGAAATGGATGTGTTCTGCGCGAACACGGCACATGGCATCAGCAATTCACGGGATAAGCTGCGAAGCCTCCAGATACTCAGTAGACATCACATAGGCATACCCAAAACCACCTTTGTGCGCGACAAGAAAGACGTATTGCCGGCCATTGAGCGGGTTGGCGGTGCGCCAGTGGTCATCAAGCTGATCGAGGGCACGCAGGGCATTGGTGTGCTGCTGGCCGATTCGGTCAAGCAGGCGGAATCGATTATCGAACTGCTGCAAAGCCAGAAGCAGAACGTGCTGATCCAGAAATTCGTTGCAGAAAGCAAGGGGCGTGACATACGCGCCTTCGTGGTCGGGGATCGTGTGATCGCAGCGATGCGGCGAGTCGCCCAGGGGCAGGAGTTTCGCAGCAATGTGCACCGGGGTGGTATTGCCGAGCCGGTAGAGCTTGATGAGCGTTATGTCGAGACGGCAGTCCGCTGCACGCAGATCATGGGTCTGCGTGTGGCCGGCGTCGACATGCTGGAAGGCAGGAACGGTCCCCAGGTCATGGAAGTGAATTCGTCGCCGGGGCTCGAGGGCATCGAGACCTGCACCGGGCTGGACGTGGCGGGCGCCGTGATCGACTACATCGCTGCGCAGGTTGACTTCCCTGAAATCGATGTGCGCCAGCGACTGACCGTCAGTAAGGGGTACGGTGTCAGTGAGATCTACGTACCGGAGGGGTCCAATTTTGTCGACCAGACGATTGTCCAGACCGGGCTCGCCGAGCACGATATTAACGTACTGACGCTTTATCGCGGCGCGAAAGTGATTCCCAATCCTCGAAAGGATCGCTTGCTGGAGGCGGGCGACAAACTGCTCTGCTTCGGGAAGCTCGAGGCAATGCGGGACATGATTCCCGCACGCACCCGGCGTCGACGAAGGCCGGCCGTCACTCAGCTTGAGGCGGACCAGTCACAGAGTGACAGTTGAGCACTCACCGAGGTAGCGTGCACGTTCTGCGTCACGGCCCTCCTCTGGACGTTCCCATAATCTCTCATAAGGAAGCATTTCATGCGTGAAAATCAGGAATATGATGTTGTTGTCTACGGCGCCACCGGCTTTACCGGGCGGCTTGTCTGTGAGTACCTCAATCGACTGTATGGCGTGGGCGATACGCTTAACTGGGCGATGGCAGGCCGCAGCGAGGAAAAGCTTGTCAGCGTGAGGGATGAGATGGGTATTGCGCCCGGTGTGCCACTTGTCGTTGCCGATGCCAATAGCCCCGATTCGCTGCGCGCCATGGTCGACGCAACCTCGGTCGTGCTGACTACTGTGGGGCCCTACCAGCTTTACGGCTCTCGGCTTGTCGCGGCCTGCGCCGAGGCGGGAACAGACTATGTCGATCTGTGTGGTGAGCCGGGCTGGATGCACGAGATGATCGCCGCCCATGGCGAGACAGCTGAGCGCACCGGGGCTCGGATCGTGTTTTCCTGTGGCTTCGACTCGGTTCCGTTCGATCTCGGTGTGCACTTCCTGCAGCAGGCGGCGAAGAAGCGCACCGGGCATGCCGTTCCGCGCGTGCGCGGCCGCGTGCGCTCAATGAA
>JBHEPQ010000203.1:0-11832 GCA_046260215.1 Chromatocurvus sp. | reverse complement strand
TGACGTGGTGGCGGAAGTGCTGGTCATCGCCAGCGCGCTGGCCGTGCAGGACCTGCGTGAACGCCCCGCAGACAGGCAGCAGCAGGCCGATCAGGCACACGCGCGTTTCCGTCACCCGCGCTCGGATTTTCTTGCCTGGCTGAACCTGTGGCGCTACTACGAGGAACAGCGTCAGCTGCTAAGCCAGAATCAGCTGCGCAAGCTGTGCCAGCGCGAGTTCCTGTCGTTTGCGCGCCTGCGCGAATGGCGCGATATCCATCGCCAGCTCAGTATCGCCTGCCGACAGCAGGGGATTGCGGTACCGTCCCTGAAAATCGTGCCGGTGGGGGCGGCGAGTCCGGCGAACGCGCCGGGGGCTGAGACAGCAGATACCGTGACGCGGGCCGCGCTCGCCGGCAATGACGCGGTGGACTACGCCGGGGTGCACAAGGCGCTACTTGCAGGCCTGCTGGCAAACATTGCGCAGCGCGATGAGGGCCGGGCGTACCTCGCTGCGCGCAACCGCAGGGTGCAGGTGTTTCCCGGCTCTGTGCTGCATGCCAGACCCTCACCGTGGCTGGTGGCTGCGGACGTGGTGGAGACGAGCAAAGTGTACGCCCGCACGGCGGCGGCGATAGAACCCGCCTGGCTGCTCCGCATCAATCCCTACCTGCTGAAGCGACACCACTACGAGCCGCGATGGCAGAAAGCCCAGGGACGCGCGGTCGCTACCGAGCGCGTGACGCTGTTCGGCCTCACGATAAGCGATGGCAAACCCGTGCATTACGGTCCCATCGACCCGGTGGTTTCCCGCGAGCTGATGCTGCGCGAGGGTCTGGTGTCCGGGCGCTGGCGCTCGCCGCCGGGCTTTCTTCGCCATAACCTGGCACTGGTCGATGAGATCGCCGATCTCGAGGCGCGCATCCGCCGACGCGATATCCTGGTAGACAAGGAGGCGCTATATCGGTTTTACGACGAGCGTATCCCCACAGACCTGTTCACGGCAGCGGCCCTGGTTCGCTGGGTCAGGCGCCACGAAGGAGCCGACGCCCGGCTGCGGGCGTCACGCGATCTGCTACTGGCAAATGATCCGGGGGCGACAGTGGGAGAGCTGTTCCCCGACTTCATCGAATGGGAGGGCGTTGCCTATCCGCTCAGCTATGAATTCGATCCCGGTGGTGAACGCGATGGTGTCTCGGTAACGGTGCCGGTGGCGCTGATGAACCGTGTGCCTCGCCATCGCTTCGAGTGGCTGGTGCCGGGCCTGTTGCGGGAAAAATGCGTCGCGCTGTTGCGTGCCCTGCCCAAGGCCACACGCAAGCATTTTGTGCCGGCGCCCGATGTGGTGGATGCCTTGCTCCCGGGTCTCACGCCGGACGATGTGCCCCTGCGCGAGGCGCTGGCCAGGGCCCTCAGTGGCCGCGGCAGCGTCAGGGTGTCCGCTTATGACTGGCCCGATGACTGTCTTGAGCCGTTCTACGAAGCAAATATCAAGGTCGTGGATGAGCGGGGCGCGTTGCTTGGCGAGGGTCGTGATCTCGAGGTGCTGGTGGCGCGCTTCCGAGACCAGACAGCACGCGAGGTAACGGCGAGCGGTGATTCCGGCCCCCGGCGCCAGGGTCTGCTGCGGTGGGATTTCGGCGAGTTGCCCAGGCAATGGCAGTTCACCCAGTCCGGTATGGAGATCGTTGCTTACCCGGCGCTGGTGGACGCCGGTGACAGTGCCGCCATCGAGCTTTTCGACTACGCAAAAGAGGCGCGGCGGTCACACCGACGGGGCCTGTCGCGTCTGCTGCAGCTCGGTCTTTCGCGGCCTGTGAAGCAGCTGCGCAAACAGCTGCTCAGGGGCAACGAAAACCAGCTGATGCTGGCCGCATCGGGGCTGGAGCGTGAGGCGCTGGTAGAGGACCTGCTCGCGGCGATTGTTCTCAACGCCAGTGAGCTCCGGGACATGGATTGTCGCCATGAAAATGAATTCATCAGCGCCCTGGACCAGTGCAACAGGCGGATCGTCCGCGTAGCTCAGGAAATGGAGCAGGTCGTTATCAACACGCTGAGACCGCTAACGTCGCTGCAGCCCCAGTTGAGCAGGCAGGCCGCCAAGTGGCCGTCAGCGATAAACGACGTGCAGCAGCAGCTTGCAGACCTGCTGCGCCCGGGGTTTCTGGTCGAGACACCACAGGCGAGCCTGGCCCAGTTTCCCCGCTTTATGAAAGCGGTCTCGGTACGCGTGGAGAGGCTCGCGGCGCAGCCACAGAAAGATGCGCAATGCCAGTCTCTGCTGGAAACGCTGCGAGCGCCTCTGGAGGAAGAACGTCGGCGCAACCCGGGTCTGCTGTTGGATAGCAATGCGGCAGCGCGCTATTGGTTGATGCTCCAGGAGTTTCGCGTGTCGCTGTTCGCTCAACATCTTGGAACATCGCAGCCCGTGTCGGAGAAGCGCCTCAAGCGGCAATGGGAAAGAGTAAAGGAGGAGCTCAGGGCATGGAATCAATGCTAGTCGCTGGCCGTTAACGTAACGCTGTGCAGGGCATACGCTGCGGTATGGGCGTGGTATCCTTTTTCCTGGGTGTGCCCTAGTACTTACCTTCAGGACGCGAATAGACCTCATACTAAAGCAGGACAAATACAACGATATGTTGCTCAGAGTATTTTTAGCCAGTGTGCTGCTGATGTCTGGCGGCGTCGATGCAGAGCCTGGCAATGATGACCCTCTGGAATTCATTAACCGACCGCTTTTTCTGGCGAATGATATTCTCGATCGCAGCGTACTCAAGCCGATTGCCCAGGGCTACGATTACGCGCTGCCGCAGCCGGCAAAGGCGGGCGTGTCCAACTTCTTTTCCAACCTTCTGGATGTGAACAGCATTCTGAATGCCCTGCTTCAGGGACGCCTCGACAGGGCCGGTCTGAATGCTGGCCGGGTCGCAGTGAATTCCAGCATCGGTATGTTCGGTCTGTTCGACGTCGCAAGTCGCATGGGTATGGCGCGTGAACGCTCGGATTTCGGCCAGACCCTCGGGGTCTGGGGCGTGCCCGAAGGTCCCTACCTCATGCTGCCGCTGCTGGGCCCACGCACGGTACGCAGCGGGGTCGGGGGCGTCGTTGACACGGTAGCGTCGGTGACCGCGCAAATGGTCGACGACAATCTTACGCGTAACTCGGCCTTTTTCCTGGAGCTGGTGGATGCAAGAGCCCAGTTACTGGAGGCGGATCAGCTGATATCCGGAAATCGCTACATTTTCGTGCGCGATGCCTATCTTCAACAGCGCCGGGCTATGCTCAGCGACGGCGAAGTGCATGATGATTTCTCGGATTATGAGGATTCCTGGGCGGAAGAATTCTGAATTCTGCGTGATGAAGCCGCTGAGAAAATGTGAATTGTTACCCAAATCCGCTTCTGTTGCTTGTCTCCAGAGTAGCCCCGGCGTAGTGTCCGCGTGGGATTTTCAGCAAAGAGTGCACGGATGACATACAGCGGCAGGGTGCTGGTCATCGACGACGACAACGAGCGCGCCAGCCACCTGATGCGTCTGGTGGAAAGCGCCGGCTTTACGGCGATGTCCGCCGCCAGTGTCGCCAGTGCGTCGCTGTCATTAAGTGACACCAGTGAGCTCGACGTCATTCTCAGTGATCTCGACCTCGACCTGGAGGATGCAAACTGGGGTGATACGTCGAGAACGCTCACGGAAATGGACGTCGTAGTGCCGGTTATTATGTTCAGTGATGAGGCGTCGTCGGAAAATATGATGGCCGCGCTCCGGCTGGGAGCAAGCGATTTTTTCGAGCGCCCGGTCGAGAACGTAAATGCCCTGTTTCAGTCAATGAATCGCTGCGTGCGACAGCGTCAGATGAGCCGGGAACTGCGGCAGTCACGCCATCGGCTGGAGCGCGCTAACCGCGAATTGAACAATACGGTGAAGGTTCTGGAGCGGGACCAGCAGGCAGGGCGCCAGGTGCAGCTGAAAATGCTTCCCTCAACGCCGCTTGTGCTCGGTGATTATGTCTTCAGCCACACGGTCATTCCCTCTCTTTACCTGAGCGGTGACTTCACGGACTACTTTACGGTGGGCAGTTCCAGTGTCGTGTTCTTTATGGCCGATGTCTCCGGCCATGGCAGTTCGTCGGCTTTTGCGACGGTGATGCTGAAAAACCTGTTTGCGCGCAAGCGCTCGGACTTTCTGCGCCGCAGTGATGATACAGTGTTGTCACCTCTGAGAATGCTTGAGCTCGCCAATAAGGAACTTATCGATCTGGGTGCTGACAAATTCGCCACGATGGTTGTTGCGGTGCTTGATATGCAGTCGAATCGACTGACCTACAGCGTAGCCGGTCACCTCCCTCTGCCGGTCCTAGTGTCCGACCGGGGCGCCGATTACCTGAGCGGCGAGGGCAATGCCGTGGGCATGATGCCTGAGGCGGAGTTCAACGAACAGTCATTAGACCTGCCCGACACCTTCATGCTGGCATTGTTCTCCGACGGCATACTGGAGATTCTGCCGCCGACCAACCTTCTGGAGAAAGAAGCATTTTTCCTGGATGTATTTCGACGCGAGGACGACTCCCCGGCCTCTCTGGTTGGGCGTCTGGGCCTGGATTGCGTTGAAACCGCGCCGGACGATATCGCAGCGCTGTTCCTCAGCAAAAGGTTGAACACATGACTGCGGGTCGTGTTCTGGCGGCTACCCAGAACGGTGCCTACGTTCTGCGCCTCACCGGCGACGTACGCATGACGCTGTGCGCGTCTATCGACGAGTACATTGGACGCATGCTTGATGATCCCGAATTCGCCAGCGTCTGGATCGATCTGTGTGCTGTCGAGGGCCTCGACAGCACAACACTGGGGCAGCTTGCGCGGCTGGCCCAGCGAGTCAATGCCAGGTATGCGTTCCGGCCAGCAATTTTCAGCTGCGATGCCAGCATCAACCGCTTACTGTACAGCATGGGCTTCCAGCGGCTGTTCGACCTGCATGAGGACACCTGCAACGAGGGATCGATCGCTGTCGAGGACATTCCGCTGGTGCCGGGGAGCGAAGATGCGGTGAAAGACCGCGTCATCGAGGCGCATCGCGCGCTGATGGGTGTGAGTAACGAAAACGCCGAACGCTTCCGTGATCTTATGGCGGTGCTCGAGGCGTCCTGATCAGCCGGCGGCTTCTGCCGCCGTGATCTTTGCCCTGATGTAGTCCTCGTGGGCGACGTACACAAGATCGGCAACCCGACGGATCAGGTGTTCCTCATACTTGTCGAGGTCGCCATCGGCGTAGGCGACGCGCCACATATCAGCCACCAGCTGCGTTTTCTGCGCGGGGCTGAAGTGGTCATTCACCGTTCGGGTAAACTGGTAAAGCGAGGTGGCGGCATCCACCTCCCGATTTGCCAGCTGCAGCAGTTCGTCGACTTCCCCTTCCGACAGTCCCAGCCCGGTCTTCAGCATCGCCGCCATCGATGCCTCCTCGACACCATCCTGGGTGAAATCCGCTCGGGCGGTTTCAATCAGCAGCGCAGCGGCAGCCAGCTGACGACGGTGCTCGGGCGAAACCTCCTCCTCGTCGGGTGTGTTGATTTCAAACAGGGCAGAGAGCGCTTTTATCATGTCTGGCTGATGACCTTTTCCAGTTTTACCTGATCGGCAATGAAGTTGCGGATACCCTCCGCCAGTTTCTCGGTCGCCATAGCATCGCCGTTGAGCCCAAGCCGAAAGCCCGATTCTGTCGGCGCCGCCAGCGGCTCCTCCGAGCCTGCGCGTTCCGGGCTCAAACGTCGCGACAGCACTCCCGAATCCTGCTCCAGTGCCTCCAGCAGCGCGGGGCTTATGGTCAGCCGGTCGCAGCCGGCGAGCGCTTCGATCTCGCCGCTGTTGCGAAAGCTGGCGCCCATCACCACCGTGGTATAAGCGTGCTGTTTGTAGTATGCGTAAATGCGCCGCACCGACTGCACGCCGGGATCATCCTCAGCGCTTTCGATGACCCGGTCAGAATTTGCTTTATACCAGTCCAGAATGCGTCCCACAAACGGCGATATCAGATAGGCACCGGCGTCGGCGCAGGCCGCGGCCTGGTCGAACCCGAACAGCAGGGTGAGGTTGCAGTTGATGCCTTCGCGTTCGAGTTCGGCAGCCGCCCGAATGCCTTCCCAGGTCGATGCCGTCTTGATCAACACCCGCTCCCGCGGAATGCCGGCATCTTCATACAGGCCAATGAGACGCCTGGCGCGCTCCAGCGTGCCACGGGTATCAAACGACAGCCTGGCGTCGACTTCCGTGGAGATGCGACCCGGAATGATGGCGAGTATCTCGCGACCGACATCGACCGCGAAGCGGTCGCAGCAGTTGGCCAGCTGCGTGGCATTGTCTCCCCCCAGCTCCGCTGCCCAGTCACGTGCCCGGTGCATCAGCTCTGCATAGTGGGGAAGGGCGGAGGCTTTCAGCAGCAGTGACGGATTGGTGGTGGCATCGGTGGGCGTGAAGCGTCGGATCGCCTCGATGTCACCGGTATCGGCAACCACCTCGGTCATCTGGCGCAGCTGGTCGAGTTTGGATGTCATTCTGAATCTCCGGTAAAAAATTTGGTTGCTGCGCCTGCCATGCCCATCAGGCGGCGATTCCCCGCAATGTCTGTACGGCGTCCCGCAGCGTCCGGGCGTCAGCCTGTGGACGGTGCGCGTGCTCACTCAGGTGCCGGCGGTAGCGCCGGGCCCCCGGGCGACCGGAGAACAGACCCAGCATGTGACGCGTGATGTGCTTGAGTGCGACGCCCTGCGAAAGCTCACTCTCGATATAGGGCAGCATACTGTCAATGACCTGCAGCGGCGTCTGCAGCGGATCCGCCCCACCGTAGAAATGCGAGTCTACCTGCGCCAGTAGCCACGGATTCTGGTAGGCCTCGCGACCCAGCATGACGCCGTCGACGTGGGCGAGGTGGGTATCGCAGTCATCGAGGTCACGGATGCCGCCGTTGATGATGATTTCAAGCTCCGGAAAATCCCGTTTCAGCTGATACACCCAGGGGTAATTGAGCGGGGGGATATCCCGATTCTGCTTTGGCGACAGACCCTGCAGCCAGGCCTTGCGCGCGTGGACGATAAAGGTGCTGCAGCCGGCCGCCGCTACCGGCTCAACAAACGCGACCAGTTCGTCGTAATGCTGCATATCATCGATGCCGATACGGTGCTTGACGGTGACCGGCAGATCGCAGGCGGCGCGCATGCTGTCAACGCAGTCGGCCACGCGTTTTGGCTCTGCCATCAGGCAGGCACCGAAGGCGCCGGATTGAACGCGGTCCGACGGACAGCCGCAGTTCAGGTTGACCTCGTCGTAGCCCGCAGCCTGTGCCAGGCGCGCGCAGATGGCCAGATCCCCCGGTTCGCTGCCGCCCAGCTGCAGGACGACGGGGTGCTCCTCGTGGTGGAAATGCAGGAAACGCTCACGATCGCCGTGCAGCAATGCGCCCGTGGTGACCATTTCGGTGTACAGAGGGGCCCTGTGCGTCAGCCGGCGCCAGAAATAACGACAATGCCGGTCCGACCAGTCCATCATCGGGGCCAGGGTGAATGTGTGATCGATACTCTGCATGGCGACAGTATACCGGTTCAGGTGAACACCTGGTGCTCATCGTTGAATATCACGACGTGCTGCAGGTTGAAACGTACCGGTAACAGGCTGCCCCGTTCGATATTGATATGACTCGGGGCGAGGCAGGGGACGTGCTGACCGTCGGGCAACAACAGCTCATACAGAAAGTTGGCGCCGCGAAATGCCCGGTCGACAACGCGTAGCTGAATGTCACTGCTCTCATCGTACTGAATATCGTCCGGTCGTATAAGCAACCTGAGCTGCTGCCCCGGAGCGAATGATTGCGCCGCCATGTCGAGGACCCCCAGCTGGTCGTTCAGCTCACCCTCGGCGTTGACGGTGACCTCGATCAGGCTGCCGCCACCGATGAATTCGGCGACGAACGCGTTGGCCGGCCTGTGATAAAGATTGTAGGGCGTGTCGGTCTGGTCGATGCGGCCATCGTGGAGCAGGCTGACTGAATCGGCCATGGCGAAGGCCTCGTGCTGATCATGGGTGACCAGGACGGCGGTGACGCCATCTGTCTTGAGCAGCTCTCGAACCTCCGTGGCCAGTTGCGTGCGCAACTCACTGTCAAGGCTGGAAAAGGGCTCATCAAGCAGCAGGATGTCCGGCCCCGGGGCCAGCGCCCGTGCCAGCGCGACCCGCTGCTGCTGACCCCCTGAAAGTTCATGCGGCCATGCCCTGGCGCAGTCGCCCAGCGAGACCATCTGCAACAGCCGCGCGATACGGCTCCGGCGCTCGGTGCGGGGCAGGTGGCGCAAACCAAAGCCCACGTTGTCGCTCACGTCCAGATGCGGGAACAGCGCAAAATCCTGAAACACCATGCCGACCCGCCGCTGCTCCGGGCTGACCTGCGCATCCGCCGTGCTGAGCACGCGCCCACCGACAGCGATGCTGCCCTGACTGACAGCCTGAAAACCGGCAATCGCGCGCAGCAGGGTTGTCTTGCCGCAGCCCGATGGCCCCAGAAGGCAGCCAATCTGGCCCCTGTCCAGCGTGATGCTGGCATTGTCGACCGCAGTGAAATCACCGAAGCGCACGCTGACAGCGTTGACGTCGAGTTGGTAGGTCATGATGCGGCATTATCGTCTGACAAACTGCGGGTGAGGAGGATAACAGGCAGCAGGCCGATCAGCACGATTGCCAGGGCCGGCAGGGCGGCGTCTGCCAATCGCTCGTCAGAGGCCAGCTCGTGCGCCCGTACTGCCAGCGTGTTGAAGTTGAATGGCCGAAGGATCAGCGTTGTGGGTAGTTCCTTGAGCACATCCACGAATACCAGTAATAACGCGGTCAGGAGGCTGCCGCGCAATATGGGAATATGAATACGCCGCAGCAATGGCAGCGGCGGGTAGCCCAGTGAGCGTGCCGATTCGTCGATGCTGGGTCTGATTCGGGCGAGTCCCGACTCCACCGTCTGCAGCGAGACCGAGAGAAAACGCACGATATAGGCAAATACCAGGGCACCGAGCGTGCCACTCAGGATGAGGCCCGATGACATTCCCGCGTTCGCCCGCAGCCAGCTGTCGATGACATTGTCAAACCAGGCAAAGGGAATCAGCACGCCCACAGCGATAACCGTACCGGGCACCGCGTAGCCCATGCTTACAACGCTGGACGCCGTGGATTGTGCGAGGCCGGGAAACAGTCGTTTACCGTAACCCAGAAACAGCGCCAGCAGCAGGCAGCAGGCGGCCGCTATCGCAGCGAGAAGAAAGCTGTTGCCGGCAAGTTCAAGGAAGGCAGGCTGCAGTGCCCGTGCCGGATTCTGCAGGACCCAGGCGAAAAGCTGGCCGGCGGGCAGAATGAATCCTGCGACCAGAATGGCAGCGGCCAGCCCGGAACCCGCTGCAGCGCGCCAGCCGCGCAGTGCGAGACGCCGGGGGCGCTGACGCATGGCGCTGCGGTAGTATCGCAGGCGCTGTCGCGACTGGCGCTCGAGAATGAATAGAATGAAGACAAAGAGCAGCAGAAACGCCGCCAGCTGTGCTGCGGTCTGCAGCTCGCCCAGTCCGTACCAGGTGCGGAAGATGCCCGTGGTGAAAGCGCTGACGCCAAAGTAGGAAACGGTGCCGTAGTCGGCCAGGGTTTCCATCAGCGCAAGGCTGACGCCGGCGGCGATGGCGGGTCGTGCCAGCGGCAGCGCGACGCGAAAAAACGTCGAGGGAAGTGTCTTGCCGAGGCTGCGGCTGGCCTCCAGAACAGCGGTGGACTGCTCCTGGAACGCAACGCGCACCAGCAGGTAGGTGTAGGGATACAGCACCAGCGACAGCATGCAGATGGCGCCGCCCAGAGAGCGGATCTGCGGGAACCAGTAGTCGCCGTAACGCCAATCGAAAATGTCCCGTAGCGTGCTTTGCACCGGTCCCGCGTAGTCGAGCATCCCTGTGTAGGTATAGGCGATAATATAAGCAGGCATTGCCATGGGCAGCAGCAGCGCCCAGCTGAAAAAGCGTCGTCCCGGGAATTCGCACATGACGGTGAGCCATGCTGAGCTGACGCCCAACACGAATGTGCCGATACCGACACCGAGCATGAGCAACAGCGAATTCACGACGTAGTCGCCAAGCACAGTCGTCATCAGGTGCTGCCAGGCCGGGCTGTAGTCGCCGAACAGGCTGCCGATGATCACCAGCACCGGAAGCGCTATGATCAGCGACGTTGCGAGCATGCCGACACGCCAGATAGAAATCTGGCGTGGTTTCGCCTGCGGCGCCGAGGCGGTTGCGCTTACTTCCAATCCGCGCGGTCCATCGCCATGACGGCCTGCGCATTGAGTCGCCCGAGCTCACTGACATCGAGGGCGTCCGCCTTGAATCTACCCCAGGATTCCAATAGCTCACTCGCGGTAACGCCGTCCCGGACAGGGTATTCGTAGTTGGTTTCGGCGTACCAGCGCTGGCTGTCCTTCTGCACCAGGAATTCAATCAGACGGCGGGCGAGGTCGGGCGTATCGCTCGCACGGGTAACACCCGCACCGCTGATGTTGATGTGTGTGCCCCGGTTGTCCTGGTTGGGCCACAGCAGGGTCACCTGCTCGGCGGCCTGGCGCTCCCCGGCGTTATCGGACTGCAGCATCGCTCCCAGATAATAGCTGTTGACCAGTGCAATATCACACTGTCCGGAGGCGACCGCCTTGATCTGGTCGCGGTCCCCGCCCTGGGGCGGTCGCGCAAAATTGGCCACCAGCCCTTGCAGCCATGCCTCTACGTCCTTCTTGTCCTTCTGGGCCAGCATCCCGGCCACCAGGGACTGATTGTAGATATTGCCGGAGGAGCGCACGCAGAGGCGTCCCTTCCAGCGAGGGTCGGCGAGATCCGCGTAATCCTTGAGGGCGTCGGTATCCGCCCGGTCCGGCGCGACGACGAACACGCGCGCACGTACTGACAGCCCGTACCAGAGCCCGTCGGGGCTGCGCAGGTTCGGCGGTACCGCTTCGTGCAGAGCGTCGGATGATACAGCCTGCAGTACGCCGGCCTCCCGGGCCCTGTAAAGTCTGCCGGCGTCGGTGGTGAGCAGTAAATCTGCCGGGGAGTTGCGACCCTCGGTGGCCAGGCGGGTGATCAGCGCATCGCCACTACCCGTGACCAGGTTGATCTCGATCCCGGTATCGTCGGTGAACCTGTCCAGCAGCGGTTTTATCAGGGCTTCCTGACGCGCGGAGTAGACGTTCAGCGTCTCCGCTGACGCCTGGGCGGTCGTGAAAGCGACGCCCATCGCCGCGGCAAGCGGCAGGGCGCGTTTCGTTATGTGCAGAAGACTTCGCGTGAAGTGCATATCTTACCTCGTCCTGACGTGTTTACTGATAACGCTAATTATTCTCATTAAAGGCCTGAATTGCAAGGGTCACAGTCCAAGGGTCACAGTCCATTGGCAACCGGCCCCGCGACCGCTAGCATAGCGGCATGAAATGGTGGGCACTATGATCTGCATCAAACCGCGTCGTCGGCACGCGTTACTGGCTATGGCCCTGACTTCGGTAGTGGCGGGATCAAGCGTCAGCGCGAACCCGTCGCCCTATCCGGCTACGGCTTATCCGGTCGACTTCGAAGACGTGAAGGCCCTGCCCGTTGCCTCTGGTGCGATACCGCACGCTTACGGCCAGGCCCCCAGCCAGTATGGTCTGCTCTGGCTACCCTTCGGCGGGGAGCCTGTTCCGCTCGTGATGTTCATTCACGGCGACTGTTGGCTGTCTGAGAATGGCGTCGAGCATATTCAACCCCTTGCCTCGACGCTTGTCCGCGCCGGTTACGCGGTATGGGCGCCGGAGTACCGGCGGG
>JBHEPQ010000189.1:0-4144 GCA_046260215.1 Chromatocurvus sp. | reverse complement strand
TGAGCAGGAGTGCGGGACTTTCGGTTTCCTGGCCCGGTTGATCTGAACGGCTTTACCCGGGCACGTGCTCTCGCTATTGTTGCGCATGGTCGTGGCTCTCCGTTGTTGTGGGATCAAGACTCGAGGCGCAGTCGTATCAACGCGAGTGGCCAACGCCGATTCTCACGTATTCAAGAATTAACGTGCGTTACCCAGCGATCCTTTGTCTCCGGCCCGATTTTCCTGAAGCTGGCGACACGCATCTGCATACCAGAGAGAAACGTCATGACGACAGCACAGGATTTCTACTCCATCTATACTCACGATTTCCTGCGAGTCGCAGTCTGCATTCCCCGCGTGGAGGTGGCGAACCCGCACCACAACACCGACCGGACGCTCGCCATGGCCCGGGAAGCGTCAGCGATACACGCCGCCGTTGCCCTTTTCCCGGAGCTGGGAATCTCCGCCTACAGCTGCGACGACCTCTTTCAGCAGGAGGCACTGCTCGATGCCTGTGTCGAGGGCCTCGCGCGCATCGTCGAGGAAAGCCGTGGTCTTGAGCCGGTACTCCTCATCGGCGCGCCGCTGCGTTTCGAGGGTAAGCTGTTCAACTGTGGCATCGTTATCTACCGCGGAAGAATCCTGGGCATCGTTCCCAAGACCTACCTGCCCAACTACCAGGAGTTTTACGAGAAACGCCAGTTTGTCTCCGGACGCGAGGCCATCGGCAACGAGATGCGCTTCCTCGACCAGCGGGTGCCTTTCGGTTCCGATCTGATCTTCGAGGCGACCACCGTCGAGGATTTCTGCCTCGCCGTGGAGATCTGCGAGGACGTGTGGACACCGATTCCGCCGAGCACCTACGCGGCGCTGGCCGGTGCCACGGTACTGGCCAACCTGTCCGCTTCCAACATCACCATTGGCAAGGCCGACTACCGCAGAAACCTCTGCGCTGCCCAGTCCGGCCGCTGCGTGGCGGCCTATCTCTACTCCGCGTCGGGTCCCGGCGAGTCCACCACCGACCTGTCCTGGGACGGCCACGCCCTCATCTACGAGAACAACGAGTGCCTGGCCGAGGCCGAGCGCTTTCCGGACGAGGAACAGATGGTCGCCGCCGACATCGACCTCGAGCGTCTGGTCCAGGACCGCATGCGCCTCACCAGCTTCAGCGATTCGGTGCGCGAACACCAGGAGCAACTGCGCCGTATGCGCCGGGTAGAATTCGAGTTCCGCGTGCCTGCCGGCGATCTCGGCCTCAGGCGCCGGGTGGAGCGCTTTCCCTACGTACCGGCGGACAACGCCATGCGTGACGAGCGCTGCTTCGAGGCTTACAACATCCAGGTTCACGGCCTGAAACAGCGCATCAGCGCCTCCGGCATCCAGAAGCTGGTGGTGGGTGTCTCCGGGGGTCTGGATTCCACGCATGCGCTGATCGTGGCCGCCAAAACCATGGACCTCCTGAGGCTTCCCCGATCAAACATCCTGGCCTACACCTTGCCCGCGTTCGCGACCAGCGCCGGTACCCGCAGCAATGCCCACAAGCTCATGGACGCCCTCGGCGTCTGTGCCCACGAGATCGATATCCGCCCGTCCTGCCTGCAGATGCTCGAGGATCTCGGCCATCCCTTCGTCGAGGGAGAGCCGCTTTATGATGTCACCTTCGAAAACGTCCAGGCCGGCGAACGTACCTCTCACCTGTTCCGGCTGGCCAACATGCACGGCGCTATGGTGCTGGGTACCGGCGACCTCTCCGAGCTGGCCCTTGGCTGGTGCACCTACGGGGTCGGGGACCACATGTCCCACTACAACGTCAACGCCTCCGTCCCGAAGACCCTCATCCAGTATCTCATCCGCTGGGTGATCGGCACGGGACAGTTCGACCGCGAGGCCAACGACGTGCTGCAGGCAATTCTCGACACGGAGATTTCTCCGGAGCTGGTGCCGGGGGAAGACCAGGGCGCCGGGGCACCTGTCCAGAGCACAGAGGCAAAAATCGGTCCCTATGAGCTACAGGACTTCAACACTTATTATGTCACGCGATACGGCTTCCGCCCTTCCAAGGTGGCCTTCCTCAGTTACCATGCGTGGCGGGACAGGCTGGCGGGCGCCTGGCCGGACAACCTGCCTCCGGAAAAGCACAACCAGTACGAACTCGCCACCATCCGCCACTGGCTGGAGGTCTTCCTGTTCCGCTTCTTCCAGCTCAGCCAGTTCAAGCGGTCCTGTGCCCCCAACGGCCCCAAGGTGGGTTCCGGCGGCTCCCTTTCGCCCCGGGGCGACTGGCGGGCGCCCAGCGACTCGAAGGCTGAGGTCTGGCTGCGCGAGCTGCAGGACAACGTGCCCGAGTAAAACGGGCCGGGGCTAGATCCCCATACTCGCAAGCCGGTCGCCGATTTCTCTCAGCACCCGCTGTGCGACGGGGTGCCTGGCGGCAAATTCAGCCTCGATTCTGCGGACCAGTTCGATGGACGGGATGGGATCGCTGGCATCGGCGTCACGATCGAGCAAGCGGTGGATGTCCGTATCGAGCTGTCGTGCGAGATCCAGGGTTTCCCGGTCGACCTCGGTATCATCCAGCGCATCGTGCAGCTGCGTCAGAAGATCTTTCAGTTTTTGTGATTGCATGAAGTGCGTCTATTCCTGATGAGTCAATGATAGTCGGAGCGACTATGCCACGAAGACCTTACTCCGCCAGCAGCCGAATTTCTCCATACCAGGCCTCTACCGGCTGTCCGGCGTCATCGCAGTCAGTCATGAGCGCAAGGGCATCGATGCGCTCCGGCTCGCGCCCGTCATATCGCCTGAAATCGTCCGGTAGATTGCGCCGCTCGGTTCGCCACTCGCCTGCTAATGGCGGACTGCCAGAACGCACGGCAATCATGGTGACGCGGGACTGATAGGGATTGGCCCAGTGACTGCCCTGCGCTTTCTCGCTGGCCCAGACGTAATTTATCGATCGGGCGCGCCAGGGAATAAAGGGGTGCTCATCGACGGCGTAGAGCCGCGCCGCGTAATCGTCACCGGATTTGCGGCTTTCATCCAGGCCGGCGAAAGTCCGGTCCACCCGCCATTCCCATTCGAGGACCGGGGTTTCCTTAAGGTCTATGCCCTCTCTCATAGCGAGGCCGGAGGCGGCACCGGGCTCACAGACGGCATGAATTGCATCGCGTCCGTCAACCGTCACCCGTTCATACCGGGTGTCATCGCCGAAGGCATGCGCGTCCCAGCGGATGATGTCCGCAGGCGTGAAAACCCGGCCTGCGTCGCTGAAACTGCTGGCCAGAGTCATCATCAGGCCAGCTATAAAAGGCTGTGGTTTCATGATCTGTAGGCTGGCTCGCTTCGCTCACCGATTTAATTGATAGGGGCATTTTGCCGTATTTAATTGCACTTTGGATAGCCGGGCTGGCGGCTGCGGTTTTACTGGCTGGAAAGATGCGTCAGAAACCTTTAACGTCATTGCAGCTGCGGGGGGCTTGAGTGCTGAGCGCCATCAGGCAAGCATCGTCATCAGGAGAACACATGAGACACTGCATCACTACCTCTGCGCGCGGTTTGCGCATCCTGCCAATGCTCGCAGCGCTGATGGCTATCATCGGCCTGAGTTTCCCGGCCATGGCGAACGAAACCCGCTACGCCGTCGCCCTCGATGAACGCCACGTGCAGCAGGTGACCATCGAGGCGCGCTTCACGGATGTGCGCGGCGAGACGCTGGATTTTCATCTGCCCGTGTGGCGTTCAGGACTCTATCTGGTGCTGGACTTTGTCGGCACTCTCTCAGGCCTTGAGGCCACGGATGGCAGCGGTCAGGCCTTGCCGGTTGAGCAGACCGCAAAATCGTCCTGGCGTGTACTGCGGCCGACAGCCAGTGTCGGTGATGTGGTGGTTCGCTACCGCCTGTACGCCGACAGCCTGAGCGACCGGACCCGCCACGTCGATGCGGAGCATGCGTTTCTCAATCCCGCCGCGGTGTTCGTTTACGCCGATGGATTTCGCGATGAGCCGGTGGAAGTCAGCATTGAGTTGCCCACCGGCTGGCGAGCAGAAAGCGGTATGCAACAGCCCGACCCGGGCCATTTCCTGGCGCCGGACTATGACCGTCTGGTGGATTCGCCGATCGAGGTGGGGACTTTTGACCTGGTCAGCTTCGAGGCTGGCGGGATGA
>JBHEPQ010000183.1:0-6872 GCA_046260215.1 Chromatocurvus sp. | reverse complement strand
GATTTGCGAGCGCTCGCGGTAGCGCCAAGGCACCGACGCTTATCGCGAACGCGTGCCCGACGTATTCAATAGCAGGAACAACTCGTTGACATGATCCCCGAAGTTTTAGGCAACGCGCTTCTTCTCCTGGGGTTTGCCTTTCTTGGCATAACGCTGGGCAAGCTTCTGCGCCTGGAAATGACCCTTGCCTGCCTTCTAACGGGCCTCGCAGCGGGACAGCTTCTGGCGCCTCTGGGACTCGATACCGGTGTTCGGGCGCACAACGTTGAAGACCTGGTATTTTACATTCTGCTGCCACCACTCCTGTTTCTGGCCGCCTGGCACGTCAAGTTAACCGAGCTCCGGCAATGGCTTCTGCCGATCATCACGCTGTCCACCGCCGGCGTCGGTCTGAGCGCCCTCACAACAGCCATCCTCACGTACTTTCTGTTCGATCATCCCGGTTCCCCGTGGCTGGCAGCCATGCTTGCCGGCGCCATACTCGCAGCTATCGATCCGGTCGCCGTTGTAACGAAGCTCAGGGAAGAGCATGCGGCAGACGACGTAACTACTTTGATTGAAGGTGAGAGCCTGCTGAATGACGCCACCGCGGCGATACTCTTTGGACTGATTCTGGCTTGCGCGCTGAACGCGGACGCTCCGCTGGACGCCGCCTCCACTGGGCTACTGGTTTTGCGTCACCTGTTGATGGCGCCGCTTGTCGGTGGCGTACTCGGACTGGTCTTTCACCTACTGATCCGTTACCTGTCGAGCACAACAACGACGCACGGCCTTCTGGTTTTTGCAGCCTTCTCCAGCTTTTTCATCGCCGAATCAGGTTTACACGTGTCTGGGATCATCTCCGTAGTGACGACCGGCATCTGCATGCGCTGGTTATTCTCACGGCACGCGGCAGTTCCCTCTGCCGATCTGGAGATTACCTGGGACTGGCTGGGTGAATTATGGGTGGCCTTTACCTACATGCTGATGGGCCTGGTGATCGTGCCCGCCATGTTCCTCGATCAGTGGCTGGCAGCGCTTATGGCTATCCCCGTCGCCCTGATCAGCCGGTGGATCGCGGTGTATGCATCGACGTGGCCGGCGACTGCCCTTGGATTCAGGCAGGCAGTGCCGAATGCCTGGCGCCCGCTGCTGGTCTGGGGTGGGCTGCGCGGCGCGATCGCCATCGCCCTGGTTCTGGTGCTTCCCACGGAACTTCCCTACTGGTATACCCTGCAGGCAATGGTATTCAGCGTCGTCCTGTTCAGCAGCCTGGTGCAGGGAACAACCACAGGCTGGCTGGTGCGGCGACTCGGCCTGGCCGGTCAACCCAACACCACTAATCGAGATTCCTGATGAAGATACCCCTACCTGCCATTCTGATCGCGTGCCTTGCCTTCACCAATAGCGCAGCTGCCTTTGACCACGGCGACTGGACGCAGCTGTTGCAGCGCTTTGTGTCGCCCACAGACGATGCGACCAGCACCACCATCGATTACGCCGGTATACAGGCACAGCAGGCCAGGCTGCGCGCTTATCTGGATCAGCTGTCTTCTGTGCAAGCGGAGTCCTTTTCAGCCTGGCCGGAGGCAGAACGTCTGGCCTTCCTGATTAACGCCTATAACGCCTGGACAGTAGAACTGATACTGCGCGAGTACCCGGATATCGAATCCATCAAGGACATTGGCGGCTGGTTTGGCTCCCCCTGGAAACAGTCCATCGCCCCTTTGCTGGGTAAAAAACGTACGCTCGATGAAATCGAACATGAAATGATACGCGGCTCCGATGAGTTCGAAGAGCCTCGGATTCATTTCGCCGTGAACTGCGCGAGCATCGGCTGCCCCGCCCTCCGGCCAGAAGCCTATGTGGCGGAGAAACTGGAGACACAGCTGGAAGAACAGACGCGGGATTTTCTTGCTGATCGATCGCGGAACGGGTGGCGCGACGACGAGCTGTATGTGTCGCCGATCTTCAAGTGGTATCGCGAAGACTTTGAGGTCGGGTGGCGCGGTACCGACTCACTCCCCGAATTCCTCGCCCGCTATGCCAGCGCACTGGGCCTGTCCGCTGATCAGAAAGACGCCCTACTCCGGGGTGACGTAATGATCGGCTACACGGACTACGACTGGCGGCTGAATGAAAGCGGGCATCCGGGCGACTAATGGGTTGCCGCTCATCGTTACGGGCGCTCGTTCTCAGTCTGCTGTTGCTGGTCATGACCGCCTGCAGCATTTCTCCGGGCAAGCCCGACCTCGCACGACTCTACGAGTCGGCAACGGGGCAGGCGGAACAACCACCACTCATTCTGATCCCGGGGGTTCTCGGGTCGCGCCTGGCGCAAGGGGATGGCCGCGAAGCGTGGCCCGGGGGCATCGGCCGCCTGATCATGTCACGCTACCAGAATCTGGCGATGCCCATTGACGAGGAAACACTCGAGCCAGGCCGCGGCGGCCTGAAGCCGGGCGGCCTGTTTGACAAGGCGGCGGGACGGCAATACTACAGCCGAATTCTCGAGGTGCTGGAGGGCCCCGGCGGCTACCGCCGCGGCACCCCGGGCATAAAACCCGACGACGGCGCGCCACGCTATTACGTCATGACCTACGACTGGCGCCAGGATGCCGTGCAGAGCGCACGTGAACTGGACAACCTGATAAGGGCAGTTCGCCGCGATCACGGACAGCCTGACCTCAGGGTGGATATTATCGGTCATTCCATGGGCGGGTTGATCGCGCGCTACTACAGTCGCTATGGCACCGCCGACGTACTGGATGACAACCAGTTCCCCGCAGAAAACCCCGGAGCCAGTCACCTGCGCCGGGTTGTACTGGTCGGCACCCCCAATCTCGGTTCTATCGGCGCCATTCGCTCACTGATAAACGGTGAGCACCTCGGTCTGCGCCGATCGCCACCTGAGGTGTTGATGACGATGCCTGCGATCTACCAGCTGTTCCCGCATGCCCTGGATAATTGGCTATACACAGCATCCGGAAAACCGCTGGAGAGGGACCAGTTTGATGCAGATATCTGGCGCCGTTTCAGGATGGGGCCCTGGGATCCCAGTGTGAAGGACAGGATGATAAGTCGCCATGGCGCAACTGCCGCAGAAGCGCGCATCGCCACTCTGCGCCGATTCTTCGACAAGCAACTTGAGCGGGCGCGCCGCTTCACCTGGTCACTCAGCCTGGAAACGGAGGCTGAATCAGCCGAATCGCTCGTATTCGGCGGCGACTGCAGCCTGACCCCGGCGAATATCGTGGTCGAGGAGGTGCAGGGAGAATCCGTGCTGAGACTCTGGCCAGAGAATATCCGGCATCCTGTCTCAGGCGTCGATTATTCACGGCTCATGCTCGAGCCCGGCGACGGCACGGTGACCAAAGCATCCTTACTGGGGCGGGAGGAGCTGGATCCCAGCACCCGCAGGCACCGGTATCTGCACTTTGCGCCCAGCAACGTATTATTTTTCTGCGAGCGGCATGAAGTGCTGACCGGCAATCTCACCTTCCAGGACAACCTGCTGCATGCACTGCTGCGTGTTGACTGATGAGGACGTTGCCGGGTCGTGGCGGAGAGGGCAATGAGGGGAATCGCGACATGATTTGGTTTCCCGGGTAATGAGGTATTCAGACGATCGGGTTCAATCCACTGTCCATCGCGTGTCCATGTCCCGAAGGCTGTACAGGGCATAGCAGGCCGCAAGCATCGGCCAAGCCGCGAAAAACAGCAGATTGCTGAACCCATCCAGATACTGCTGCCAGGATGACAGCGTCGATATCGCATGCAGCAGGAATATGGCGCCGTATGTAAAGCGCTTCTTGAATCCGGCGACAAAGGCCAGCACCAGCGCCAGCTGCAGCGCGCCTATCACCATGAAGAGGCCCGGACCGACATTGCCAAGGCCGTAGAAATTATCGAAAACCGCGGCACTGTGCTGTGGGTTGACGAATTTGTCCAGGGTCCACATGAGCATGACGATAAATACGCCAAGCCGGAGAGCAAATAATGCGTTGGGGATGCGAGTGTCTGACATATAAATTTACCGGCTGGTATCCAGAGCGTTTACACGTATTCACGCAGACTTTCAGCCTGCCGACTCCTCCAGCGGAATATCCAGCGTATTGAGAAACCGATTGAGCGAGGTGAACAGCTCCATGACAGCGAGCGCCTCGATGATCTCGAGATCATCCGCGCCTGCCCTGCGCGCCAGGTTCAGCGTTTCCACTGATGCCCCGTGAGGATCACTGTTTGCCTGCCGGGCCAGAACCAGTAGCGCACGCTCTTTTGGCGTAAAGTTGCCCGCCAGTGGATCCTCCAGCAATCGCCCTATCGTTTCAGGCGCCAGGCCGAGCGCTGCCAGATTTCTTGAGTGATGTTCGACACAGTAGTAGCAGGCATTGTCGTGTGAAATAACGACGGCGATCGCCTCTTTCAGAATCGATGGCAGCGTGCCCTGCAGCATGACACTTTTCACGCGCTCCCAGGTGGAAGCGAGTATGGCGGGATGCCTCGCATAAGCGCGGAACATGTTGGACACAGAGCCCATCGCTGTTCGAATCTCGTTGAATATTGCCTCCACCCCGTCGCTGCCGCCCTCTTCATTGCGGCCTCCAGACCCCTGTATCAAACGCAGCTGGGGGCGCGCCGTACCGATTGAGGTCTCGCCAAGACGCTGGATGACTGCTGTCTCTATACGGGCCAGCATCGCGTCATCTGCCTCGACTCCCGCGGAAACAACGCGGCTCATCAGATCACGGCTTTTCTGAAGGTTGGACAGAAGAGCGCGGCAGTCGCCGCAGACTGCAAGATGGCTTTCTAAAGCCGCAGTATCCGGCGCGGTGGAATTTGCATCCAGCAGCGCATCAAGGCGCTCCGTCACTTCAAAGCAGCTCAGCATGTTCCTGTCTCCCTGTAATGGTCCACCACTATGAATATCCACGGTTGCTAGCGGTACAACCGCACTAGTGTATTGGAGTGACTCAATTGCAGAATGTTACAGATTTCCTCGAAAGACATTTGCTGAAGGTCACGCAGATCAGCACACTTCGTTTATAGCAATGCTGCACAGCCTCGGAAAATCGGCTTCGCGGGGTCCCAGCTTGTCTCGTGGTGCTCATCCATGGCCGTCGGTAAGCGTAACAAAAGCCGGTTTCATTCTCACTTCATACACAGCTGGTGATCCTTAACTTCCGGCCATTGTAGTGGTTCCCTCTGCTGCCCGGAGTCAGGCACCTGATCAAGGGATTTGCGCTGACGCTCACTCTCCTGCCTCTGGTCGTCTCGCTGATCCGATTGCTTTGCGCGATTGGACATCAAAAACTTCCAAGTATAGGTGCTCATATCGAGCAGGATGAGGCCTTATCGCCCCATCTTCCTCACAGAATCATTCATACGGGCCGCATATACGCCTCATGCCATTCGTTTACGCCGAACTCAGGGAAAGTGTTCCCGGGTTTGACTGAGCTGGATTCAGCGTCACTTCCACCTGTCCCAGATCACCGCGATCCGTGAACGCCTCACCTACTCACAGGGCGTGTTTGCGGCGCTGCTGCGCACCAATGTCAACACCCTGCGCAACTGGGAGCAGAATCGCGCCAGGCGCAATGCGCAGGCGGCACGGCTGTTGAAACTGGTGGAGTCTGCGCCACAAGAGATACCGGGCAAGCTCTCCGCGCTGGGGGAGACAAAGCCGCAGGCCACGTCCGGAAATGCCCGCGTGGCGGGACGCGCGCAACGGAGCGTGGCCGCCAAGCGCAAAGCGGCCAGCAAACGCCTTTGGGCCATTCAAAGCAGATGCGCCACTGATCCTTCAAGCGAATACTATATTGACCTTTCGATCCCCCTTCAACGCTTCAAGGCGATTGCCCGGCAGATCGAGGTCCTGCAAGGATGTGGCAGCCTCTAACTGATCCAGTCTCATGCCGAGCTTGTGCGCGATCCCTTCGAACGCCTTGACCCGCTTCCCTTCGGACCGGAACGTGTGCTGACACATCACAATCGCCGGCTCGCGACGACTTGTGTTCCGGCGCAGCTGGCCAGTCGCAGTGCTACCGTTTATCCATTGACGAGCCTGTTCATTGACGACTGCATCGCCGCCATCGGCAATGGTCATAATAAATCCCCCAGGCAGATACCCGCCCCGCGCGAACTGGCATGGGCGAGCAGCAGCTCGGCGGTGGCAAGGGCATCACCGAGTGCGTTGTGCGCCGCGTGATTACCGAGTCCATAGCGCGCCCTGCAGCCCGCCAGCGTGAGGTCACCCGCGCGAGGTGTGATCCCTCGGCGGCGCAACAGGCGCTGCTCTGCCTGGAGCGTATCGACGCAGGGCATCAGCAGGGGTGCTCCGTGGCAGGTGCGAGCTATCGGGTCGAGAAACGCCAGATCGAGGCGGCCATTGTGAAACACCGGAATCTTTCCGCAGGCGGCGTGCAGGAGTGCATTGAGCACGCTCTTCGGTGACTCGCCATCCACCAGGTCAAGGTCGCGCAGCTGGTGGATAACCGCGCTTTGCCCCACGCTGCTGCTGGCACGCACTATCCGGTGGGTAGCGCTGCCAAGTTCAATCGCCCCGCAGCGGATCACCACCCAGCCCAGGCTGAGCAGCTCCCCCTCTCGCGGGTCGAGCGAGGACATCTCGGCATCGACTACGATGAAGTCCAGGGTGCGCCAGTCTGCGCTCTCGGACGGGAGACCTTGCTGCCAGCAGTCCATCAGTGCCCCGGGCCGCAGCCGTCTGCGGTGGCGAAAACGCGCCAGACGCAGTCCGAGCAGGTGCAGCCCGCTCATTTCCAGCCCGCTCATTTCCAGCCCACTTATTTATAGGACATGGGTGTTCAGCCCATGCCGGCGCGATAGGTCTGGCGCACGGCGGACTGGGCCTCATCGATGATGGTGAAGGC
>JBHEPQ010000174.1:0-10355 GCA_046260215.1 Chromatocurvus sp. | reverse complement strand
GCGTCGAGTACTCCAGCATCAGGTGATGTATTTCCGGGCCGTCGAGGACGACGAAAGGCTGGCCGGCGCTGACCACCTCACCATTGTTCACCCGATAGGTGGCACGCCGTACATCCCTGGGGAGTTCGATACGGTACATGGCACCACTGCGGTGGGAAACCCGGGCCTGAACCGCCGACCCCGGCACCTCGTCCAGCTGCTGAACCGGCGAGAACGACAGGTTCAGATCCCCGAGATCGGAGATCGACACCCGCTCGGGTTCAGCGCCGCGCAGCGGCAGCGACAGGACCAGTCCCGCGCACAACAACAGTCTCTTGTATCGCTTCATAAAGATTGTCCCGCAGTCTGCCGCTGCCGTGCGGCGTTTCTCTGTCGCTGTGGCTCGATCAGCGCCAGCTCGCTGCGCCGGTCCATTACGTCTATGAGACGACGCAGAACCAGTTCCGCCTCGACCTCGTTACTCATGCCCAGGGCAAGCAGCTGCGCCTCAATCTGCTCCCCGAGCTGCGCCGACTTGCGCAGCAGTGACTGCCGCGTACGCAGCCGCTCTGCATCGCTCTGCAGCGATTGCCACTCACGCCTGATCTCGAGCCTGGCCTCGTCGCGCTGGCGAACAAAGTCACGGTCTGCGGCCGATTTCTGGCTTTCAGCGCCCCGATTCTTTACCTCTATCAGACCCAACGGCACATCCACCGCCAGCCCGATCTGTCGCTCATCCTCGCCCGGGCCGGCAAAATCCCGCGCCACCAGCGACAGATTCCAGTTAGCCGCCTGCGGATCCGAGAGACCGGCAATCGCGCGGCGCTGTTTCTGTCCCAGGGCAAGCAGCCAAAGCCGTGGGTGCGCCGCGTACCCGGGGCGCTCGGGGACCGGCGCCGCCTCTGCGATATCCGAGGGCACCGCGGGCAGTCCGGTCACCGCCCGAAAACGCAATGCGGCCTCTCGCTGCGCTGCCTCGCGGTCGGCCAATAAAAGCTCGGCGTCCAGCCGCTCCTGTCGCACGAGCAGCAACCCGTATTCGGGTAGCGAGCCCGCCTGCGCCTGCAATTCGGCGCGCGTTTCCAGCTCTGAGAGCAGCTGTACCCGCTGCCTGGCCTGAGCGATCTGCACAGTAGCCAGACGATGCGCCCACACGGTTTCGCGGATCAGTCCGGAGAAGTACCAGGCACGGTATTCACGGTTCGCCTGCGCCAGACGAGATTCCAGGCCGGACAACGACTCATCGAGCCGCCGCCGCAGGCCGGATTTGACAGGCAGATTCAATAACAGCTCTGTCTCGTCGGTGCCGCGATCGAGATCACTCTGCACATGCAACGCGGACAGGACAGGCAGGCCTCCCAGCATGCCCGTACCTGCCGTGGCGCCGGTCGACCCGGGCTCAGCCTCGCCGTGATGCGCGAGGGTCGCGGTCAGAACCTCGGCAAGGCTCATGTCACTGGCCTGCTGCGCCCAGGCTGTAGTGCTCGCGAGCAGGCACGCGGCACACACCAGGACTTTCATCAGCTTATTGACCATCTTTCACCAGGGCTCGCAAAAGTCGCCTATTCTACCGGCATGGGCTCGCCGTGCATCCTGCAAATGTCCCGCCAGGATGCTTTTTTACATTTTTGCAATACGCTAGAGAGACTCTTTGGGTTGATCTCCTGATGGTGGATGGCCAGCAGCCCGCGCACAACACGGCATCAACTCCGGAGTAGCTTTTGTTTATATGAATCCGTACTCTCTACCTATGCTGCCATTTACACCCGCACCGGATACCTCCCATAAACGATGACTTATTGCCTCGCTATCGCACTGGACGAAGGGCTGGTGTTCTGCTCCGATTCGCGGACCAATGCCGGGCCCGACCGGGTCAGCACCTACAGCAAGATGCACCGCTTCTGCGTCCCCCACGACCGCTCACTGGTGATCCTCACCGCCGGCAACCTGGCCACCAGCCAGGCCGTAATCGCCCAACTGCAGCGGGATATCGAGGAGGACAGCGAGTTCAATATCTTCAAGGCGCGCTACGTCAGCGACATCGGTGATTACCTGGGTGAATTGAGCCTCGCCGAGCAGGCGAAGTACGCGAAAAAAGGCGGACCCAATGCCGGTTTTTCACCCAGCGCCAGCTTCATCCTGGGCGGCCAGATCAAGGGGCAGCAGCCCGAGCTTTACATGGTCTACCCCGAGGGCAACCATATCACTGCCTCCGACCTCTATCCCTACCTGCAGATCGGTGAGACAAAATACGGCAAACCGATTCTTGATCGCATCATAAGACCCCATACGCCGGTCGAGACGGCCATGCGCTGCGCACTGGTTTCCGTCGATTCCACCATGCGCTCGAACGCCACGGTGGGTCCGCCGCTGGAATGCCTGTTTTACGAGAAAGACAGCCTGCAACCGCACGAACGCTATTTCATGCTCGAAGAGAACCACCCCTACCTGGCGCAGCTGCGGGAGAGCTGGGATGACAACATTCGCCTCGCCTTCGATAACCTGCCGCCGCTCAGCGACGTGCTTGAAGCTGCCGGATGACGCAGTCTACAAACTCCAGCTTGTTCGCCACGTGCTGGTTGATGGAAAACGGGTAGGCATCCCCAAGGCCCATACTGCGGTTCAGCTCGTTCAGCGTGGTGCTGATGTCCATCCATACCGAGATGCGCTCTGGCATGCCCATCTCCGCCGGTGCACGGTACACCAGGCCCTGGGTTGCCGCCGTTTCGAGTGCATCGTAGATGTGCAGGTAATGACCCCAGCATTCGGCCCAGTCTTCCGTGGGATGCACGCTGGCGTAGGCACTGATGTAGTGGTCCCGCCAGCTGGACACCGGGCCGTGGCTGTAGTGGTACTGCAGTGCGCCGGCGTAATCGCGGCTGTCGTCGCCGAACGTGCTGCCGAAGGCCTCGCGCGTCTCCCGGTCGGGCTCCAGGCGGCTCCAGAAGTAATGGCCTGACTCATGCCGCAGGTGGCCGAGCACCGTGCGGTAGCTTTCGTTCATCTGTTGGCGCACCTGTGTGCGAGCCACATCGTCCGCCTCGAGTGTATTGATGGTGATGACGCCGCCAACATAGCCGGTGGTGGCGAAACTTTCGGCGAACATGTCGCGACTGCGGCCGTCCTCGACAAAGTCGAACAGGAGACCGTAGCGCGGGTCATCCCAGCCACTGACCAGCGGCACGTCTAGCTGCATCAAGGTAAAAAACAGCCGCTTCTTACCCTCCTCCAGAACACGCCAGCGGCGGTCGTTATCCGGCAGTGCCTGATTGGGCACCGTGCGGTTGAACTGGCAGCCAAAACACAGCGGGTGCGAGGCGGCCGCGGGGCGCAGCCAGTTGCATACATTATATTTTTCACCATTCTCACACAGGCGGAACCGCTCGCCATCTGCTGCGCTGTATATGCCATCCGCCACTTTCCCCAACGTGCGGATAGTCCGCGTTTCCGGGTCAAAACCCAGCCGGGCACCGCAGGCCACGCAGTGATCACTGTCGAAAAATACCTGGCTGCCACAGTCGCAATGGAATCGCTTCATCGTGAATCGAACCGAAACCAGGTGTCGCTGATTGCGACGTGCACCTGGCTCAGCACCACCTGCAGTTGGTCGATGCAGAGGTGCAGGTCATCCCGGTTATATTTAGCTGACTCGAAATGCCGCAGCTTGCGCAGCGCCCGATCGACTGTTTTCAGCGCCTGGGTTTTATTCGCCAGAGGACCCAGCTCCTCGCGAATACCGCGCAGACAAAAAAGCAGTGAGCGCGGGAAGGCCGGCTCGAGGAAGACAAAATCCACCGCCGCATTTTTCTGCACCAATGGCCCGATCATGCGCCGATAGGCACCCAGCGCGGACAGCGATTTCAGCAGCGTACCCCACAGCAGGTGATCGATGGCCTTGTGGGTGCCTTCCTGATCGAGAATATCCGCTGCACCGACGTCGATAATGCGGGTCGTCATGTCGGCGCGCTCCAGCAGCTGCCCGATCTTGATAAAGCGATAGGTATGGTCCCGGCACAGGGTACTGCCGAGGACGCCGGTGATCACCTGGCTACGGCTGACAATCTCCTGCAGAAACTGCTGCCGGTTGCGACGTCCCACGCAATTTCCGGCGTGCTCGCGCGCGTATAGGTGTAGCTCGTTGACGAGCTCCCAGACCTCCTCTGGCAGAACGTCGCGGGTGGTCCGCACATTTTCGCGTGCGGCATGTACCGCATAGGGAATGCTGCAGGCAGCGCCGGATTCGGCGACCAGCAGCTTGACCACGTTCTGCTCATTGGGAACCCGGAAAAACTGACCGAAAATCGGATCCGCGGCAAGGATGCGCACGAGAATGTCCCAGCCCGGCTGGGAATGCCTCGGGATATCCATGATCATGTGGTGGTAGGCATCCACCAGACGCGCCGCATTCTCTGCGCGCTCAAGGTAGCGCGCCATCCAGTAGACACGCTCTGCCACTCGCGACAGCATGGTCATGATCTGCCCTCCACAATCCAGGTATCCTTGCTGCCGCCGCCCTGGGAGGAATTCACCACCAGCGAGCCCTGCACCATGGCGACACGGGTCAGGCCGCCGGCGGTGACGTAGGTTTCGCGACCCTGCAGTATGAATGGCCGCAGGTCGAGGTGGCGCGGCTGCACACTGTCGTCGATGAACGTCGGTGCAGTAGACAGGGCCAGGGTAGGCTGGGCGATATAGTTGCGCGGGTCGTCCTCGATCAGCCTGGCGAAACGCCGACGGGTCGCCTCATCGCTGTGGGGCCCCACCATGATGCCGTAGCCACCGGATTCATTCGCCGGCTTCACCACCAGCTGGTCAAGGTGCGTCATCACGTACTCACGGTCCTTCTCGAACATGCAGAGGTAGGTCGGCACCGAACGCAGCTGCGGCTCCTCGCCCAGGTAATAACGGATCATCTCGGGCACGAAGGCATACACCACCTTGTCGTCGGCAACCCCGGCTCCCGGGGCGTTGGCAATCGCGACCTTGCCGGCACGCCAGGCGCGCATGAGCCCCGGAACACCGAGCACAGAGTCCTCGCGGAATACCTCGGGATCCATGAATTCCTCGTCGATTCGGCGGTAGATAACGTCGACCCGGATCGGCCCATCCACGGTACGCATGTAGACGCAGTCATCATCACCCACCAGAAGGTCGGCACCCTCTACCAGCTCGGCGCCCATGCCCTGGGCGAGAAAGGCATGTTCGAAGTAGGCCGAATTGTAGATGCCGGGCGTGAGCACGACCACGCAGGGCCGCTTGCGTTCCCGCGGCGACAGGGAGGCGAGTGTGGCGTAGAGCTGCGACGGATAATCATCCACGGGCAGAATGCTGTAGTTCTCGAACAGCTCCGGCAGCACGCGCTTGGTAATTTCACGGTTCTCCAGCATGTAGGACACCCCCGAGGGAACGCGCAGGTTATCCTCGAGCACATACAGCTTGCCGGCTGAATTGCGGACCAGGTCGCTCCCGCAGATATGCGCCCATACGCCGAAACGTGGTGACGCCCCCGCGCAGGCCGCTTTGTAGTTCGGAGACTCAAGAACGATATCTGCGGGCACCTTGCCATCGGCCAGAATCTTCTGGCGATTGTAGATATCGTCAATGAAACAGTTCAGTGCGCGGCCGCGCTGGGCAAGACCGCGGCTGACCTCGCGCCATTCGCGCGCCGTGATAATCCGCGGGATGATATCGAAGGGCCAGGCGCGATCAATATTGCCACCCTCCGTGTAGATCGTGAACGAAATGCCCATTTCCCGGATTGCCAGGTCCGCCGCCGTGCGCCGCGCGCGCATTTCTCCATCGGCAAGACTGCCAAGCAGATTCACGGCCTGCCGGGCTGCGACTCGCGGTTTGCCCTTCGCTGTGAAAAGCTCATCGTAGAATTCGCCGGCGTTATACTCATCCCACCCCTGATCCATGCAACCTCCGCAGATGCGTACCGGGAATTCGCAATATAGCGAATAAGCCGGCAAACCACACGGCATGTCAGTAGCTGTTGCGCTGGCCGGAAGGTACACTCGCAGGAATAAACGCTTTGACAGCGGATTTTTATACACAGGGAGATGCCCGCCATGCCGACCACCCATCACCGTGCCTGCCATCTTTGTGAGGCGATCTGCGGACTGGTCATCGAGACCGAGGGCGATGAGATCCTGTCGATCAAGGGCGATCCCGAGGACCCCCTCAGTCGGGGGCATATCTGCCCCAAGGCCATCGCCCTGCGCGACATCCATGAGGACCCCGACCGCCTGCGCCGACCCGTAAAGAAAATTCGCGACGCAAGTGGCCAGGTGGAGTGGCAGGAAATCTCCTGGGACGAAGCACTCGATACCACGGCGGACAGGCTGTTTGACACCCACGAACGCCACGGCGTGGATGCAATAGGCGTGTACCTGGGCAATCCGACGGTGCACAACATCGGCATGATGACGCACCAGAACAACCTGTTCCGCTTCCTGCGTACGCGCAACCGCTTCTCTGCCACCTCGGTGGACCAGCTGCCGCATCACCTGGTGGCGCTGTGGCTGTTCGGGCACAAGGCGATGTTTCCCATACCGGACATCGACAATACCGACTACTTCCTCATGCTGGGCGCCAACCCGGTGGCCTCCAACGGCAGCATCTGGACCGTCCCGGACATCCGCCAGCGCATCAAGGACCTTAAAGCCCGGGGCGGCAGGCTGGTCGTGCTGGACCCACGACGCACAGAAACCGCGGAGGTCGCGACAGAACACCATTTCGTGCGCCCGGGCACCGACGCCCTGTTCCTGGCGGCGCTGTTGCAGACGCTGTTCAGCGAGGATCTGGCGCAGCCCCGGCATCTGGCACCACTGCTGCGCGACCTCGACAGCGTCGCCGACGCCGTGCAGGACTTCACCCCGGAAGCGGTCAGCGCGGCGACCGGTATCGCGGCGGACACGATTCGCGGCATCGCCCGGGATATGGCAGCGGCGCCGCGGGCAATCTGCTACGGACGCATGGGGGTTTCTACCCAGCAATTCGGCACCCTGTGCCAGTGGCTGATCGCCGTCATCAATATTGCCACCGGTAACCTCGACCGGCCGGGTGGCTCCCTGTTCACGCTGCCCGCCCTAGACCAGGTAAGCAACACCGGTCCCGGCGGCTTTGCCCGCCACCACAGCCGCGTGCGGCAGCTGCCGGAGTTCGACCGCGAACTGCCGGTCTCGGCGCTGGCAGACGAGATCACGACGCCCGGCGAGGGGCAGATTCGCGCACTGTTCACCGGCGCCGGCAACCCGGTCCTGTCCACCCCCAACGGTCGCCAGCTGGACGGCGCGCTGGAGACTCTGGAGTTCATGGTGTCGCTGGATCCCTACCTGAACGAAACCACGCGTCACGCCGATATCATCCTGCCACCCTCCTCGCCGCTGGAACACGACCACTATGATCTGGCGTTCCACATGAATGCCATGCGCAATACGACCCGCTACAACCCGCCGGTCTTCGAGCGCGAACAGGGCTGCCTGCACGACTGGGAGATCTTCAGCGCCCTGGGCGAGCGCATCGCCACGCGCCTGGGGCTGGAGCCGAAACCCGCCCAGCCGCCACACGTCCTGGTCGACGCCGGCCTGCAGGCGGGCCCCTACAGTGCCGCCCGGGGAAGTGAGCACGCACTCACGCTGGAAAAGCTGGTACAGAATCCCTCGGGGATCGACCTCGGCCCGTTGCAGCCGCAGCTCCCGGAGCGCCTGTTCACCGGGGATCGCATGATCCATTGCGCACCGCCCGAAGCGCTGGCGGATCTGGCCAGGCTGCGGCAGCATCGTATCGACACTGACGGGCCGGGACAGCTGCGGCTGATCGGCCGCCGCCATGTGCGCTCCAACAATTCCTGGATGCACAACTACCATCGACTGGTTAAGGGTCGTGATCGCTGCACCTTACTGGTTCATCCGGATGACCTCACGGCGCACGGCCTGGCCGACGGTGCCCGGGCCGAGCTGGCCTCGCGCACCGGTCTGCTCGCGGTCACACTGGAGGCCAGCGAGGACATCATGCCCGGCGTGGTCAGCCTGCCGCACGGCTACGGCCACGATCGCGCAGGCATCCGCATGCAGACGGCCCGTGCCAACGCCGGCGTATCGTGCAATGATGTGACCGATGATCGCTTCCTCGATAGCCTGTCCGGCAATGCGGCGGTGAACGGAGTTCCGGTAACCCTGGCGCGCCTGCATTAGATACGCGTTCCCGGCCGTCAATAAGGTTGCAAGAGCATCAATACGTAGCCATAGAAATCCAGTTACCGTGGAGAGCATCTGATGGACCTGGCAAACATCGTTTTCTGGCTCGTGCTGCTGGGCCTGGTGATTTACATCATCAGTATCTACAACAGCCTGGTGACACTGCGTAATCGCTACCAGAACGCCTTTGCGCAGATTGAAGTGCAGCTTAAACGGCGCTACGACCTGATACCCAATCTTGTCGAAACCGCCCGCGGCTATATGCAGCATGAGCGCGAGACACTGGACGCGGTGATCAGTGCACGCAACGATGCCGCAACGATTCTCAAGGCCATCGGAGACGGTGGCGATGCGCCGTCGTTGGGCAAGCTGGCGGGCGCGGAAAATGCCTTGCAAGGCGCGCTTGGCAAGCTGAACGTAACCATGGAGGCCTACCCCGATCTCAAGGCCAGCGAAAACATGCAGCAGCTTTCCGAGGAGCTCACCTCCACCGAAAACCGGGTCGCATTTGCGCGACAGGGGTTCAACGATGCCGTCATGGCATATAACAACTACCGTCAGAGCTTCCCGCCGATGCTGTTCGCGGGCACCTTTGGCCACCCTACAGATGCCGGACTGCTGGAGTTCGATGACAGCGCCCAGATCCAGGTGGCGCCCAAGGTCGCCTTCTGAGCGGGCCTGCCGCCAGAAACCGCCAGACCGTTTAAGCGCATAGGCCATGGACTTCTTCGCCCGGCAGGACTCGGCACGACGTAATACGCGCCTGCTGGTGCTTCTCTTCAGCCTCGCCGTGACAGGGCTTATTCTGCTGGCCAACCTGCTGATCGGGGGGTTTTTCTGGCTTTCCGGCGATGAGCCTGCTTACGGCGGACGTGGCAGCGGCCTCGATGGTCTGCTGGATCAGCTGAGCTGGCAGCGCTTTGGCTGGGTCAGTCTACTGGTGGTTGGCAGTGTGGGGCTGGTATCGCTGGTCAGCTGGATTCGGCTTGCCTCCGGCGGCAAACACATCGCCGAGAGTCTTGGCGGGGCACGCGTGCTGCCACAGACAGACGACGCCGACGAGCGACGCTGCCTGAATATCGTTGAGGAGATCTCCCTCGCCGCCGGGATGCCGGTACCTGATCTGTATGTTCTGCGTGAAGAGCGGGGCATCAATGCCTTTGCCGCCGGTGTGGGACCTGCCGACGCGGTTGTGGCCGTGACCGCAGGCACCCTTCACCACCTCGAGCGCGACGAACTTCAGGGCGTCGTTGCCCACGAGTTCAGCCATATTCTGAATGGCGACATGCGTCTGAATATCCGTCTGGCGGCCCTGCTCAAGGGGATCACCTTCCTCGGCGACGTCGGCTACTTTTTCCTGCGCAGCGGCGCGCACCGGCAATTCCGCAGCGGCCGGGGGCGGCAACAGAACAGCGGCCTCCCCCTGCTGGGCGTCGGGCTGGTGGCGATTGGCTGGCTCGGCGGACTGGCGGCAGGCATGATCAAATCGGCGATCAGTCGTCAGAAAGAGTTCCTCGCCGATGCCAGCGCAGTGCAGTTCACCCGTCATCCCGACGGCATTGGCGGCGCACTCAAGGTTATCGGTGGTTATATACCGGGCACACGGGTGCACGCCGCCCGGGCCCCGGAAATGTCACACCTGTTTTTTGGAGAAGTCACCCATCGCCTGTTCCAGCCCTTTTCGACCCACCCCCCGCTGGCGGCACGCATCCGTCGCATCGACCCGGGCTGGGATGGCGAGTACATCGAGCGCCCGGTGCGTCACTACGTCAACACGCCGCTGGGACGCGACCGCATTGAGCAAAGCGAGGACCCGACGCTGGTGCTCGCCGCGGCCATGGCCGCGGGCGTGCTGCGCGAGGATGCCAGCCACGGTATCGCGACTGCAGCACAGACCAGCGCCACGCCCGGTGCAGCGACCAGCAGACCCGGCGTTGACGATACGATTCCGCGTACCCTCACGCGTCAGGCACACGAACCGCTGGGCGCCAGTGCCATCACCCTTGCCTTGCTACTCGCCGACGCCGCAGACACGCGTCGCCGGCAGCTGAATCTGGTCGAGGCACACGGCGTTGCCGGACTCGCCACGCTGGCCAATACGCTAAAGCCGGCCATTGCCGACCTGCCACCGGGGGCTCGTCTACCGCTGTTGAACGCCTGCCTGCCGGCGCTACG
>JBHEPQ010000132.1:0-15974 GCA_046260215.1 Chromatocurvus sp. | reverse complement strand
GCGTCGCACCTCCGCTTCGTACTCGTCGATCGGATGTCCCGTCACATAAAGACCCAGCGTATCCTTCTCACCACCGAGACGCTCACGATCCGACCAGGGTCGAACCTCCCGGAATCCGGCGTAGGGGTCGCCCGCCGCGGCGGCAGCCGTCACCACCGACTCCCCGAAGAGATCGAACATGCCCGCGTCCCGATTGGCCGCATTCTGCTCAGCGGCGCGCAGGGCATCGTCAATACTCGCCATGAGAATCCAGCGCTCGACGTTCAGGGAATCAAAGGCGCCGGCGCGCACCAGCGCCTCGATCGCCCGACGGTTCACCTTGCGCGGGTCCGTGCGCGCACAGAAATCAAACAGGTCGGCGAACCGACCATCGACAGCCCGCGCTTCAAGCAACAGCGCGACCGGTCCCTCGCCCAGACCTTTGATTGCGCCCAGCCCGTACACGATCTCACGCCGTGGATTGACCGTGAAGCGGTATTCGCCCTCATTGACATCGGGTAGCTTGACCGTCAGCCCCATGCGGCGGGCCTCCTCGATGAGGACCACCACCTTGTCCGTGTTCTGCATCTCCGAACTCATCACGGCCGCCATGAACGCCGCCGGGTAATGTGCCTTCAGCCAGGCGGTCTGGTAAGACACCAGCGCGTAGGCCGCGGAGTGCGACTTATTGAAACCATAACCGGCGAACTTCTCGACCAGGTCAAAAATGCGCGTCGCCAGATCGGCGTCGATACCGCGCTGCGCGGCACCACTGGCAAACACTTCGCGCTGTTTGGCCATTTCCTCGGGTTTTTTCTTGCCCATGGCGCGGCGCAGCAGATCAGCCTCGCCCAGCGTGTAGCCCGCGAGCTCCCGGGCGATCTGCATCACCTGCTCCTGGTACAGGATAATGCCGTAGGTGGGCTCAAGAATCGGCTTCAGACAGTCGTGCTGGTAGCTGTGGTCGGGGTAGGCAACCGCCTCACGACCGTGCTTGCGGTTGATGAAATTGTCCACCATCCCCGACTGCAGTGGCCCGGGGCGAAACAGCGCCACCAGGGCGATGATGTCCTCGAAGGAGTCGGGCTTGAGGCGCGCGATGAGCTCTTTCATGCCTCTCGATTCCAGCTGGAACACGGCAGTCGTCTCGGCGAGCTTCAACATGTCGAATGTCGCGCTGTCATTCAGGGGCAGCTGTTCGATCTGGAGCGGCGCTTCGCCGGACCCCGTACGCTCGTCGTTGATGATCCGTATCGCCCAGTCGATAATCGTCAACGTGCGCAGGCCCAGGAAGTCGAACTTCACCAGACCGGCGTCCTCGACATCACCCTTGTCGTACTGGGTGACCAGCCCGCCACCGGCTTCATCACAGAACAGCGGCGAAAAGTCGGTGATCCGCGCCGGCGCAATGACCACGCCCCCCGCGTGCTTGCCGACGTTGCGGGTCAGGCCTTCAAGCTGCTCTGCCATGTCCCAGATTTCCTGGGCCTGCGGATCATCGGCGAGAAACTCGCGCAGCGTCTCCTCCTGATCCAGCGCCTTGCCCAGTGTCATGCCCACCTCGAAGGGGATCATCTTGGACAGCCGGTCGGCGAGGCCGTAGGGCTTGCCCTGGACCCGCGCCACATCGCGCACCACCGCCTTGGCGGCCATGGTGCCGAAGGTAATGATCTGCGAGACCGCCTCGCGTCCATACTTGTCCGCCACGTAATCGATGACACGATCGCGGCGCTCCATGCAGAAATCGACATCGAAGTCGGGCATGGAGACGCGCTCCGGATTGAGGAATCGCTCGAACAACAGATCGTACTGCAGCGGGTCGATGTCGGTGATTTCAAGCGCAAACGCTACCAGTGAGCCAGCGCCCGAGCCGCGACCGGGTCCCACCGGGATGCCGCTCTGCTTGGCCCAGCGAATGAAGTCCATAACGATGAGAAAATAGCCCGGAAATCCCATCTGGATGATGGTATCCAGCTCGAAATCGAGACGCTGCCGATACGCCGCCACAGTATCGGGGTCACCGTCCCGCGCCAGACGCGCAAGACGCGCCTCCAGACCCTGATGCGAGAGTTGCCGGAAATACGCTTCCATGGTCAGTTCCGGCGGCACCGGGTAATCCGGCAGACAGGGCTGACCCAGCGTCAGTGCAAAATTGCAGCGCATGGCAATGCAGACGGAATTCTCGATAGCCTCGGGCAAATCGGCGAAAAGCTCGAGCATTTCATCGGGCGAACGCAGGTACTGCTGCTCCGAATAGCGCCGCGCACGCCGGGGATCATCCAGCGTGCGGCTCTCGCCGATGCAGACCCGCGCCTCGTGGGCCTCGAATTCACTGCGGTCGAGAAAGCGCACGTCATTGGTCGCCACAACCGGACAGCCCTGTGCCGAGGCCAGGGCCACCGCCGCGTGCAGGTGATCCTCGTCGCCCTCCCTGCCGGTCCTGTGCAGTTCGAGATAATAGCGGCCGGGGAAGCAGGCCACCCAGTCGGCGAGGCGCTCCGCGGCCTGCTCACTCCGCCCGACCAGCAGTGACCGACCAACGTCCCCCCGGGCACCACCGGACAGCGCGATCAATCCCTCGCTGCGCTCGCGCACCCACGCCCGCGTCACCCGCGGCAGACCCAGGTACTGACCTTCCGTATAGGCAAGGGAGATCAGCTGCGTCAGATTGCGGTACCCGGTTTCATTCGCGACCAGCAGCACAAGGGAAAAGGCCTCGTCTGCGCCTGGGCTATCCACGACACTCAGTTCGGCGCCAAAAATGGGTTTGACACCGGCAGCGTAAGCCGCCTTGCTGAATTTCACCAGTCCGTAGAAGTTGCACAGGTCGGTAACGGCGACCGCGCCCATGCCGAGTTCGGCCGTGCGCTTTACCAGTGGCTTGATGCGCACCAGCCCGTCGACAAGTGAGTACTCTGTGTGCAGCCGCAGATGGACAAATCGGGTCATGCAGCCAGTCTACTCCTTGCCCGGTGATCCTGTCTTGCCCACCAGTAACGCTCTTCGCACCGGGGCGAAGCTGCGTCGGTGCACTGCCGTGGCTCCAAGCCGGGTCAGGGCGTCCAGGTGGGCCGCCGTGGGATAGCCCTTGTGCTGCGCAAACCCATAGCCGGGAAAACGCTGTTCGAGCGCCACCAGTTCGCCGTCCCGCGCCACCTTTGCCAGAATCGACGCCGCGGCGATGGCGGCAAAGCGACTGTCACCCTTGACCACGGCCTCCGCGCGGAAAGGCCAGCGCGGCAGCCGGTTGCCATCAACCAGCACGAAACTGGGCTGAATGGACAGTGCGACAACCGCGCGATGCATGGCCTGCAGACTGGCCTGCAGGATATTCATGCTGTCGATCTCTGCCACGCTGGCGCGGCCGATGGCGTACGCCACGGATTGCTCGCGTATCAATACGGCGAGCTCCTGCCGTCGCCGATGGCTGAGGGATTTCGAGTCCGCGAGACCGGCGATCGGCCAGCGGGCATCGAGAATCACCGCCGCAGCGACCACATCGCCCGCCAGCGGGCCGCGGCCCACTTCGTCGACGCCGGCGAGGTGGCGAGCTGCGGCAGCCTCTGCGCTGAGCGTATCGAACGGATGACTATTCACGGGTCAGCAGGGTTTCCTGTATCGCATCGGTAAACGCCGGCGCAAAGTCCACCGCCAGCGACTCGCGGATGTCGCCAAAGGCGTTACGCTGGGCTCCAGCTGCCGCCGGTTCGAACAGCGGCAACAGATGACTGGCCAGGGCCTCGGCGCTCATCTCTCCCTGAATACATTCCGGCACCACCGACCGGCCGCTGAGAATATTCGGTAGCGCGGCATAGGGCGTGTGCAACAGGCGTGACACCAGAGCCCAGGAAAGGGCCTGCATCCGATAAGCCACGACCATGGGGACGTCAAGCAGGGCGGCCTCCAGCGTGGCCGTGCCGGAGGCAAGCAGCAAGGCATCGGCGGCGGACATGACATCCCGTGATCGCCCTTGCACCAGGGTCACCTGCATTGTACCGGGCTCGGGCAGCAAGGCCCGCAGCTGTTGCAGTCGCGCGTTATCGGCAGCGGGGACAACGACATGCAGGGTCGGAATGTGCCTGCGCAACAGCAGCGCCGCGTGCATGAACGTGGCGCAGTGCTGGACGACCTCAGACGCGCGACTGCCCGGCAGCACACCCAGCACCGCACCCCGTTCCGGCAGCTGCAGCTCCCGGCGCAGTGCCTGACGACGCGCGTTATCGGCGGGCTTCAGCAGGTGTGCCAGAGGATGTCCCACGCAGCGCGCCGCCACGCCGGCCTGTTGGTAGAGGGGCACTTCAAAGGGAAACAGACACAGCATGAGATCGACGGCCCCGGCAATGCGGCGCAGGCGGCCGGCGCGCCAGGCCCAGACTGAAGGGCTGACCAGATGCGCCGTGGCAACGCCCTGGCGCCGCAGGCGCCGTGCCAGGCCGAGATTGAAATCCGGCGCATCGATGCCAAGGAAGAAATCCGGCGGCGTTGTGCTGAAATGTCTAAAAAGTCCGCGACGGGTGCGCAGCAGCTCCGGCAGACGCAACAGCGGGTCGACAAACCCCATCACGGACAATCTATCCATAGGGTACAGAGACTGCATCCCCTCGGCCTGCATCAGGGGGCCGCCGATACCGGTTACAGCTATCTCACCGAGCGTGTCCCGCAGCGCGACGATAGCGCGAGCCCCGAGCATGTCTCCGGAAGACTCGCCGGCCACCATGCCAATTCGCAGGGGGCGTTTTTTCATTCAGCGAACGATACCGCGCTCCGATGCGCGCAGCGAGTCGATCAGAACCCCGACCTCCCGACTGCCGGCAAAAACAGCCTCGAGGCGCTGTATTGCGATATCCAGCGTCAGTCCCTGCCGGTAGAGAATCTTGAAGGCGCGGCGCAGTTCGTTGATGGCGTCATTGGAAAAACCACGGCGGCGCAGCCCTTCCGTATTGATGGTCTTGGCTTCCGCCGGCGATCCGCTCACCGTAATATAGGCCGGCACATCCTTGCCGATCGCGGTCTGCATGCCGCTGAAGCTGTGCGCCCCGATCTTGCAGAACTGATGCACCAGCGTGTGACCGCTGAGCACCGCCCAGTCCCCAACATGCACATGACCCGCGAGGGCCGCATTGTTCACCAGCACGGTGTGATTGCCGATCACGCTGTCGTGCCCGACGTGCACATACGCCATGAACAGATTGTCATTGCCGATGCGGGTCTCACCCTTATCCTGCACCGTGCCCCGATGGATGGTGACGCCCTCGCGCACCGTGTTGCGATCACCCATGGTCAGCCAGGTAGGCTCGTTGCGGTACTTGAGGTCGGGCGTTGCCTCGCCAACTGACGCGAACTGGTAAATATGGTTCTCGCGACCGATACGCGAGGGACCGCGAATCACCACATGCGACTCGATGACGGTGCCGGCGCCGATGTCCACCTCGGGGCCGATTACGCTCCAGGGCCCAACACTGATGCCCTCCTCCAGCGACGCCCCCGGGTCGACGATGGCAGAGGGGTGGATCATCCCTTGCGGTCGGCACACAGAATCGTCGCGGACGCACACACAACGCCCTCGACTTCCGCGCGCACGGCGAACTTCCAGATGCCCCGGCGATCCCCGAGAATGCGCGCGTGCAGCATCACCTGATCACCCGGAAAGCAGGGGCGCTTGAACCTCAGGTCATCGGCGCCGACGAAGTAGTAGATCGAACCATCAGCGGGCGTCTTGCCCTGCGACTTGAAGCCGAGAATTCCAGCCGCCTGGGCCATCGCCTCAAGCATCAGCACGCCGGGAAAAACCGGCTTGTCCGGGAAATGCCCCTGGAAAAACCCCTCATTCACACTCAGGTTCTTCAGGGCCACAATCGACTCGCCGGGCACCAGCTCCAGTACGCGATCGACCAGCAGGAAGGGGTAGCGGTGAGGCAGGTGCTCGCGTACTCCGGCGATATCCATCATGTTATTCATTCCTTGTCAGTGCTTGCCGAAACAGCTTTTTCCAGAGTTGCCAGCCGACTCTCCAGCGAATCGAGCTCGGCAAAGCGAAGGGCATTGCGCGCCCATTCGCGAGTGGGGGCGAGCAGCGTACCGGATGAGTAGGTGCCCGCCTTCAGGATGGACCGCGTTACCCGCGCCTGCCCGGCCAGATGCACGTTGTCGCAGATGTCCAGGTGCCCGGAAACGCCCACCGCGCCCGCCAGGGTACAGTGTTCCCCGATCGTGGTGCTGCCCGCTATGCCCACGCAACCGGCGATCGCGGTATTTTTCCCGACCCGGCAGTTATGCGCAATCTGCACCTGATTGTCGATGATGACACCGTCACCGATTACCGTATTGTCAAGCGCACCACGATCAATCGAGGTGCATGCACCCACTTCCACGCGATTTCCGATGATCACACCGCCCAACTGGGCAATCTTCTCCCAGCCGTCAGGTCCCGGCGCATAGCCAAAGCCATCCGCACCGATCACCGAACCCGCGTGAATCCGGCAGTCATCCCCTATTTCCACACCGTGATAGACGACGACATTTGGATAGAGTCTGGTACGCATTCCGATGCGACTGTTGGCGCCAATGACCACACCGGCCTGAACGACCGCGTCATCCCCGATCGACACCCCCGCCTCTATAACGACGCCCGGGCCGACAGAAACCCGGTCACCGAGTACCACATCGGCCGCAATCTCTGCCGTGTCATGTATCGTGTTATGCGGCGGCGGTGCACTGTCAAACAGACGCGACGCCCTGGCATAGCCCAGGTAGGGATCGGAGGTCAGCAGACACGCGGTCGGGGAGTATGGCTGCCATTCCGGCTTCAGAATTACCGCCGCAGCACATGTCGTCGCCAGCTCCGGCAAGCGCTTTCTTGCAGACACGAAGGCGAGGTCGCGATGTGTCGCCGAAGCCAGCGGCGCGAGCGCGTCTATCGACGCAGACGGGTCGCCAACCAGCTTATACCCCAGACGCGCGGCCACCTCGCCAAGTGTCAGCACCGATGTCAGTCACCCGTAGCCTGGATCTGATTCAGCTGGTCAGTCACCTTCGAGGTGATGCTGTAGCCCGGATCAGCATGAATGACCGCCTGGCGTTGAAGCAGCAGGCCAATGCCCTCTGACTGGATCAGTTCCCTGAGGATCTCCTGCACCACGCCGGACATCTGGCGCAGAATCGCCTGCCCCGCCTGCTGTTCGGCCTCCTGTAGTTTGCCCGTGACGTGCTCGAGGTCTGCCTGCTTGCTCGCCAGACGCTTGCGCGCCGCCATCTGCTGCTCCTGGCTCATTACGGAAGCATCCTTCTGGAATTCCTCGACCAGCGATTCAAGCTCGTCCTGGATGCTGTCGAACTCCTGCTTGTCGTCGCTGTAGTCAGGCTGGTTGCGGACCTGCTCGAGGGCCTGTTGCGCAGCGTCCGACTGCAGCATCGCCTCCTGCAGATCGACAACCGCGATTTTACCCTGGGCCCAACCGAGCGCAGGCAGGGTCAGGGCTGTAATAGCGAGAAATAGTTTCATGGGTGTAGGCACAATGTTCTCCTTTTGGTTTTGCAAAAAAATCAGAATCCGCGACCGAGGGTAAACTGAAATACCTCTTCGCGGTCGAAATCAGACGCGTTGAGCGGCTTGGACAGCGCAAAGGTCATCGGACCGAAACCGGAAATCCAGGTCACGCCGATACCCGCCGAGTAGCGAAGCTCCGATGCGTCTATGTCAAAGCAGTTGATCTGGTCACCCCGACAGGTGGTGTCGAATACGTTACCCGCGTCTATGAAAAAAGCGCTCCGCAGCCGACTCCTGTCTTTGATGAACGGCAGCGGAAACAACAGTTCTGCAGACGCCTCGATGCTGGTATTGCCACCGAACGGGGGCGGACGACGCCGGTTCTGAATGGTCTGGAAATCCAGTTTGCCACTGTCCGGGCTGAGAACATAGCCGAACTGCCGACCATCGGGCCCGCCGACCTCAATCGGATTGCCCTCATCATCGATAGCCGTGACCGGCTGCGTCACATCATAGATCGCGGGAGGTGAGCTGCGTGGACCCAGCGTATTGACCTCATAACCACGCACTGACCCAAAGCCCCCGCCGAAAAAATGTTCATAAAAAGGCAGTTCCGTGGTATCGCCATAGCCTTCGCCAAAGCCGAGCTCGGTGCGAAAATGCAGGATCCAATCATTGGTGATCGGAAAGTAGATCTCACCGCGGTAATTTGCCTTGTAGAACTCCAGATCGGATCCCGGCATGGCCACTTCGAGCGACACCGACTGCGCGGCGCCCCGTGTGGCGAGCTGGCCCCGATTCAGGGTGGACGACGACCAGCTTGAGGTCACCGTCCAGTTCAGGAACTCGTTACCGTTCTCATCCAGAAAGCCCGGCGCTCCGGGAATCGTGAGGGCACTGCCGGGCAAATCATCGATCGGGCGGAGGGTCTCCGGCGCCGAGTACCGCCCGTCAGGCTGCAGGTTGCTCTCGTAGAAGGCGTCGACGCCATCGATGAGTCTGGGGCTGGCGCGGATTTCCTGCACCGCAAAGCGCCCCGCGGTAATCTTGGTATTCGACAGTTCGAACTGGAAACCGAGCCGCTGCGTCTCTGACAGCGGGTAGCCGAAATTCAGTGAACCACCCAGGGTGTCTGTGGTGAAACTGGCGACGTTGACCTCGCCGAGGTCGGAAGAGCGGAAGAACACATTGAATCCGCGGCTGACGCCGTCTTCCGTGAAATACGGGTTGGTATAGCTGAAATTGTAAACGTCCTGGAAGCGGGACGAATTGAGGTTGATGCCAACCTGTTTGCCCGACCCAAGAAAGTTGTTCTGCTGCAGATTGACGCCGAGGATCAGGCCAGCAGCCTGCGCAAAACCCAGGCTCGCACCGATACTGCCGGAGGACTGCTCCTCGACCTGGAACTCGACGTCGATCAGGTCATCGTGACCGGACACCTCGGTGGTTTCCACCCTGGCATCACTGAAATAGCCCAGACGCTGCAGTCGCACGCGGGACTGTTCTATCGCAGAGGCAGATGCGGGGGCGCTCTCCATCTGTCGCATCTCGCGTCGCATCACTGCATCCTCGGTGCGCTGGTTGCCCTTGAAGCTGATACGCCGAACGTAGGTTCGCTTTCCGGGATCGACGAAAAACTTCAGGTCGACGGTATCGTTATCTTCATTGACCTCGGGTATACCCGTGACCTTGGCAAAATTGTATCCCTCGTTGCCAAGACGACGCGTAATGTACTCTTCGGAGGACGTTACCAACTGCTGTGAGAAAGTCTGTCCCTCGCCGACAAAAATGAACCGCATGAGATCCTGCTCCGGCAACACGAGATCACCGGAAAGCCCCACCGAATCCACGGTGAACCTGCTGCCCTCGGTCACGTTGGCCGTTATAAAAACCTGATCCTTGGACGGCGAGACCGACACCTGGGTGGAGTCAATGGAAAACTGCAGATAACCCCGGTCCATGTAATGGGAGGTCAGTGTCTCAAGATCTCCAGATAGTTTTTCGCGGGAGTACTTGTCGTCGTTGCGAAAAAACGACAGCAGGTTGGTTGTCTTGAGGGCGAAAGCATCGAGCAGCTCGTCGTCATCGAACACCTCGTTGCCGACAATATTCATGTGCTTGATGGTGGCAACGGTGCCCTCGTCGACATCAATATTGACCGATACCCGATTACGGGGTTCCGGCAGGATCTCGGTTTCGATATTGGCATCGTAACGACCCTGCTGCACGTATTGGCGCTGCAGCTCAAGCTGCATCCCCTCAAGGGTCGATCGCTGAAAGACCTGCCCTGACGCGAGGCCTGCCCCCTTCAGTCCGTCGAGCAGCATATCGGTTTCGATCGCCTTGTTGCCCTCGATGTTGATGCCGCTGATGCTGGGCCTCTCGACAACCACGACCACCAGCACATCGCCATCCCGGCCGATGCGTATGTCGTCGAAGTTGCCGGTGTCGAACAGGCGACGTGCGGCCTCGCGAATGCTGTACTCATTCGCGCTATCACCCACCGCTATCGGCATCGCGGAGAACACGCTGCCGGCGGAGATGCGCTGCAGTCCCTCAACACGAATGTCCGAGACCACGAAACCCTGGGCTGACGCCAGGGGCGACAGCAAAAGGAGCAGCAGCAGGAAGGTACGGTATTTCAGTATTAGCGTCGTCAAAATTTTGTAAACCGTGGGCAGCGCGAGTATCGAGCATCGCGCCGTACATGTCGGCCTTATCCCCCTAGAGACGTGAAAAATCGTTGTATAAAGCAAAAACCATGAGGCTGAGCACCAAAAAAAGACCAAGCTGGTAGCCCACCATCTGTATTCGCTCCGGGACCGGGCGTCCTGCAATCAGCTCCACTGTGTAATAAAGCAGGTGCCCACCATCGAGTACCGGAATAGGCAGCAGATTCAACACCCCGAGACTGACGCTGAGCAAAGCAAGAAAACCCAGATAGGACTCCAACCCGGAAGCTGCTGAAGCGCTCGCCACTTTAGCAATCGTTATCGGGCCACTCAAGTTCTTCGGCGAAATAAGCCCCTGCAGCATCTTCTTGATAGAGTTCAGCGTGAAGCCGATCATCTCACCGGTGCGGTCGACACCTGCAACGAAAGACTCAAGCGGCCCCCGTTCAAACGTACGCTGCATGCTCGCCGGCATCTCGGGCAAGGCCACAGCCATACCGACCCGACCGATCGTGGCGTCGGCTTCAGTGATTCGCTCGGGCACCAGAATTGCCGTTGCCTCACCGCCATCCCGCGCATAGCGCACCGTGATTGACTCGCCCGGACGTTGACGCACATAGTCTACCCAGTCCTCCCAGCGCGGCATCGCGTTGCCATCCGCGCTCACAATCAGGTCCCCGGGCTGCAGGCCTGCCTGCGCAGCAGGGCCTCCCTCGACGATCTCGCTGACCTCCGGTGCCACTTCTGGCACGAACAGGCGCAGGCCAAGCGCGCGGTAAAGGTCGGGCTCATCGGCGCCGGCCAGCCAGCTGTCAAGCATCGCCTGCGACTCATACAGCATGTCGGACTCCGGGTATTTGACGCTGAACGAGATAGGGCCGGAATCGCCCAGCCGGTCGAGCAGGCGAAAACTGAGCGCCTGCCGGGTCGGCGTCGCCCGCCCGTCTACAGCCACGATCTCCTGCCCCGGCTCCAGACCGGCCATGTCCGCAATGGACGCCTCCTCGATCTCTCCGACCACGGGCGCATAGCCGCTCTCGCCGGCCATGAACAGACCCCAGTAGACCGCGATGGCAAGCAGAAAATTGGCGATTGGTCCGGCGGACACGATAGCGATACGCGACAGTACCGGCTTGCCGTTGAACGCCAGATGGCGTTCCCCGGCGGGCACCTCGCCCTCTCGCTCGTCGAGCATCTTGACATAACCGCCCAGGGGTATGGCCGCGATGACGTATTCAGTGCCCCGGCGATCATGCCAGCGCGCCAGCGCACGGCCGAACCCGATGGAAAAGCGCAGTACTTTTACACCGCAGCGACGCGCGACCCAGAAATGGCCATATTCGTGAATGGCAACCAGGATCCCCAGCGTCACGAGCATGACGGCGATAGTATAGAGCAGGTCCATTAGCAATCCTGTGGTGACAAGGTCATATCCGGTCCGGGCCCGGCGGCTATAGCGGCAAGCAGTCTCCGGGCGGTATCACGGGCGGTGTGGTCGGCATTTTCGACAATTGACAGGCTGGTAGGTTCCACCACCGGCACCTGCTCGAGCGTTGCCTCGATGAGGCGCGGTATATCCATGAAACCCAGCTGGCCCCCGAGAAACCCCGCTACCGCTATCTCGTTGGCGGCATTGCACGATGCCATTGCCGTGCCCCCTGCGGCGATGGCTTCCCGTGCCAGACGCAGACAGGGAAAACGTGCCTCGTCGGGGGCTTCAAAGTCGAGCCGGGCAGTGGCGATCAGATCCAGCGGCGCCACCCCGGCGTCGAGACGCTCCGGCCATGCCAGGCCATACGCGATAGGCGTACGCATATCCGGGTTGCCGAGCTGAGCAAGCACTGTTCCGTCGAGGTACTGCACCATGGAATGGATAATGCTTTGCGGATGCACCACGATTTCCACCTGCCCGGGGGTGACATCGAACAGCCAGCAGGCCTCCACCAGCTCCAGCCCTTTGTTCATCAGACTCGCTGAATCAACCGAAATCTTGCGCCCCATGGACCAGTTGGGATGGGCGCAGGCCTGGTCGGGACTGGCCTGCCGTATCGCCGTCTCCGACCAGCTGCGAAACGGCCCGCCGGAGGCCGTCAACAGAATGCGCTGCACGCCGCTGAGCCCCGGCCGGCCGGCGGCGGAGACCGGGAGACACTGAAAAATGGCATTGTGCTCACTGTCAATCGGCATGAGCAGCGCACCCGCCTCGTGCACCGCCGACATGAATAGCGCTCCCGCCATCACCAGCGCTTCTTTATTGGCCAGCAGAACCCGTTTACCCGCGCGCGCTGCGGCCAGCGTCGGCTGCAGACCTGCGGCACCAACGATGGCGGCCATGACGGCGTCCACCTCTGTGGCCTCGGCGACCTGCTGCAGTCCCGCATCGCCCTGCAGAACCACGGTCGGACTGTCCTCGCCCAGCCGCGCGTCCAGCGCCTCGGCCGCATCGGCATCCGCCATGACGGCAAACCGTGGCTGAAAACGACAGCACTGCTCATAAAGCGCCTCTACCGATGTGCTGGCGGTCAGCGCATAGGCACTGAAGCGTTCCGGATGGCGGGCGATAACGTCAAGCGTGCTGACGCCGATAGACCCGGTGGACCCGAGGATCGTGACCTGCTGTTGCTGCACAGACACGCTCAATAACCCGCCAGCAGCAGGCCCAGGGCAAATGTGGGCGCAGCACCACACAGGCTGTCCAGTCTGTCCAGCAGGCCGCCGTGCCCCGGCAGTAGCGAGCTGCTATCCTTGACCCCACTCTCGCGCTTGACCATGCTGACTGTCAGATCCCCGAGCACGGACGTCAACGCCGTCGCCAGGCCCACCGCTATCGCGGCGGCCATACTCACGTGATCAAACCGCACGGGCAGTGTGGACCAGATCGCAAGCGTGACAAGGACCACGCAGACCACTCCGCCCCAGAAGCCTTCCCAGGTCTTGGCCGGACTCACGGCGGGCGCGAGTTTATGGCGGCCGAAACGCTTGCCCGCGAAATAGGCGCCAATGTCGGCCGTGGCGACCAACAGCACCAGCGTCGCCATGAGCACGCCACCGCGCTGGAAACTGAGCAGATAAACCGCCGCCACCCAGGCGGGCAGAAGCACCATCAGGCCCATCAGAATGCGCATCGGACGGCTGTTCCAGAGGACGGCACTCCCGGGAAAGGAGCGCACCCAGAGCAGGGCAAAACACCACCACAGACAGGCGACACCCAGGATAGGCTGCACTTCTTGCCGGCGTGGACTGTCCGCCAGCGACAGATAAACGTATAGAATGCCGCAGCCTGCTACCACAAAAGTCACAAAAAGTCCGCGCGCCAGGGCGTGCTGCAGGCCTGCGAGCGGAGCCCACTCCCACGCCCCGAGGGCGACAACAACAACGAACGCCAGCGCCAGCGTCGGAATCGACAGAAACAGCACCGCCCCGAGAAAAGCAAGAGCCATTGCCACGGCCGTAAGAACGCGCTGCCTAAGCATCCAGATCACCGCTGGCCACCAGTCCGTCGGGCTGACGCCTGCCAAAGCGACGCTCTCTTCGGCTGTAATCGGCCAGTGCACGGGCAAACTCCAATTCTCCAAAATCCGGCCACAGTGTCGGGGTAAAATAAAGTTCACTGTAAGCGACATGCCACAGCAGGAAATTGCTGATCCGGGCATCCCCGCCGGTGCGGATGCACAGGTCCGGCGGTGGAAGCTCACCGAGACTGGTAGCGCGACCAAAGGAATCCACGGTGATGTCGCCGGGCGTCAACTGTCCTGCAGCGACCGCCTCGGCGAGTCGCCGTGCGGTATCTGCGAGATCCCATTGCCCCCCGTAATCCACGGCAATGACGACCGTTGCCGCCGTATTGTTACGCGTGCTCCGCTCAGCGTGCTCCATCAGCCGCTGCAGGCGTTCACTGAACCGGTACCGCTCACCGACGAACAGCAGGCGCACCTTATCGTGCTGCAGCTGCTTGACCTCCGTTCGCAGGTAGCGTGAAAGCAGCGCCAGCAGGGCTCGCACCTCCGGTCGCGGTCGACCCCAGTTTTCACTGGAGAAGGCAAACAGCGTCAGTATCTCCACGCCCTGGTCCCGGCAGGCGCGCATGACCTTGCGGACAGCCTCCACGCCGGCGCGATGTCCCGCGACCCCTGGCAGCCCCTGACGCTTCGCCCAGCGGTTGTTGCCATCCATGATGATGGCAACATGCCGCGGAATCGCAAGCGAAAATTTGTGTTTACCGGACATAAGCCGCCGGATCAGATTTCCATGAGGTCGGATTCTTTCTCGGCCAGCAGCGCATCAGCCTTGCCGATGTAGGTATCGGTAAGTTTCTGCACCGCATCCTGCCCGCGACGCTCATCGTCCTCACTGATATCCTTGTCTTTCAACAGGTCCTTGAGCATGTTCATCGCATCGCGTCGCGCGTTGCGGATTGATACGCGGGCCGCCTCGACCTCGGAGCGGGCCTGTTTGATATATCCCTTTCGGGTTTCCTCGGTCAGCATCGGCATGGGTATACGGATCACTTCCCCCGCCGTCGCCGGATTGAGGCCAAGGTCAGACTTCATGATGGCGCGCTCGACCTCCTGAATCATCGACCGGTCCCACACCGACAGCGACAGGGTCCTGGCATCTTCGACATTGACATTGGCTACCTGGCTGAGCGGCGTTTCGGCGCCATAATATGGCACTTTGATGCCGTCAAGGATGCTAGGATGGGCCCGCCCGGTCCGGATCTTGTTGAAGTTGTGTCCCAGCGCCTCCAGGCTTTTCTTCATCTTCTGGTCGGCGTCTTTCTTGATATCGTCGATCACGCGTTAACGCTCCCTACATAGTGTTACGGGGATTTACTCTATCAGCGTACCATCGTTGCCACCGCGCACGATATTCAATAACGCGCCGACCTTGTTCATGCCGAAGACACGCACCGGCATGCGGTGATCGCGGCACAGACAGATGGCCGTCAGATCCATGACCTCAAGCTTCTTGTCCAGAACCTCGTCGTAGGTCAGGCGCTCATACTTCTCAGCGTCCGATTGCTTCATGGGGTCTGCAGAGTACACGCCATCCACCTTGGTCGCCTTGAGCACGACCTCGGCCTCGACCTCGATGCCACGCAGGCAGGCAGAAGAATCTGTCGTGAATAGCGGATTGCCGGTACCGGCGCAGAATATGACCACATCACCATTGGACAGGGCGCGTATGGCCTTGCGCCGATCGTAGTGGTCGACCACCCCGCTCATGGGTATGGAGGAGAGTACCTGGGTGGCAATATTCGAACGTTCCAGGGCGTCGCGCAGTGCCAGGGCGTTCATGACCGTTGCCAGCATGCCCATGTGGTCGCCAGTCACCCGGTCGAGACCGGCCGCCTGTAGTGCCGCACCGCGAAACAGATTACCGCCGCCGACGACCAGCCCCACCTGCACGCCAATCCCCACGAGTTGACCGATCTCCAGGGCGAGGCGATCCAGAATCCTGGGGTCTATCCCGAATCTCTCGCTGCCTGTCAACGCCTCACCGCTCAGCTTGAGCAGGATGCGCTTGTATTTCCGTTCTCCCTTGCCCTGGACCATACAATCTCTCACCTGTTAAACCCGGCTCATGTTACAGGACAATCGGTACCTGCCCTAGCGTCACAGCCCAGACACCCTGTGATCAACCGCGCTGGGCAGGCAAAAAAAAGGGGCCACGGCCCCGTTTCATTCTAGCGATCGGCTCAGCTTTTGAGCTGTGCCGCCACTTCAGCCGCAAAGTCGACGCTTTCACGCTCAATGCCCTCACCCACTTCAAAGCGGATGAAAGAGACGACGCTCGCCCCGGCAGCAGATACCAGCTTACCTACGCTGGTATCGGGG
>JBHEPQ010000116.1:0-9910 GCA_046260215.1 Chromatocurvus sp. | reverse complement strand
CCCCCGCCACTTTATAGTCGGCATCCGCCAGCCGGTCGCGCGCGGCCAGGGCCGTCTTTTCGTTGTCAGGACGGAATTTCTCGCCACTGTCCTTGCGCACCTCAAAACGCGCGGGCTCAAGTCCACCGGCTTTGAGATCAGCATGGAGTTCCCAGAACTCCTCTGGCACGAACGCACGAATCTCCCGCTCTCGCTCGACGATCAGCTTTACAGCCACCGACTGGACCCGCCCAGCTGACAGTCCCCGCGCCACTTTCGCCCATAACAACGGCGACACCATGTAGCCCACGACGCGATCGAGAAAACGTCGGGCCTGCTGCGCATTGACCCGATTGATATCCAGCACCGACGGCCGAGCGAAGGCGTCCTGGATCGCGTTGCGCGTGATCTCATTGAACACCACGCGCTGGTAGCGGGAGTCTTCCCCGCCAATAGCCTCCCGCAAGTGCCATGCGATGGCCTCACCTTCACGGTCGAGGTCGGTTGCGAGATAGATGGCATCGGCCTTCGTGGCAAGTTTCTGCAGTTCACTGACTACCTTTTCCTTGCCCGGCAATATCTCGTAGTGCGCTTCCCAGTTGTGTTCCGGGTCTATTCCCATGCGCCTGACAAGCTGCTGCCGCGCCTTCTGCTTGCGGTGCTCGGCCTTCTTCTCCGGCGACATTTTGCGCGTCTTAGCGGCCTGCGCTGCGCGCTCCTTCGGATCCGGGGTACGTGAACCACCGCCTGAGGTCGGCAGATCGCGAATGTGCCCCACACTGGACTTCACCACAAAGTCCGGCCCCAGATACTTGTTGATGGTTTTCGCCTTGGCTGGCGACTCTACGATGACTAATGACTTACCCATACAGGCCTTGACGATACCTCAACAGTAGCGGCCGGTGCGGATTCCGGCGCGGAAAAGACTGGCATATATAAAGGCCCGCTGCATCCGGGTCAAGGGAAAACCCGATCAGCATTCTGCCAGATCCGCGCGCCAGGCCCTGACACAGCGGATGATTTGCCCGGCATCCTCCTCGGATCCGTCCTCGCGCCAGTACACGCCGCAGCTGTTGTTATCGATACCCGCGGCAAGGACTGCTTCTGGCAGATCCTGCAGCGCCGAGGGCAGCGGCCGCAGGCGCTCCGGCGCACCGCGCCAGTTATCGTCCACGCGCCACCAGCTCTGTCTGGGGCGGGGTTCACCGGCCGAAGCGGGCAGCCTGACCCCGTAGTAGATCACCTGGCGTTCACCCTGACTCATGCGTTCCAGGCGCGGCGCGTAACCCGGCAGGTCGCGAAACTCGACGAACAGGCCACCCTGCGCCGCCGCGTCACGTAGCTCGGTCTGGCGGCGCTGGGCTCGCGACGGCAGGAAATGCAGCAGGGGTGCAATCGCCAACGCGACGACTACAGCAATGAAAAAATAAGTCCCCATAGGTGATGATCCAGGTCAAATGATGCGGGAAATTTCTGCTACCACCATTGCGACAGCGGCGCCTGTGGTATACAACATGGTAAACAGGGCAACCACACGAGGCACCTATGGCTAATTACACGAAAATACTGATGGCGGTCGATCTTACGGATGATTCGCCTGAGGTGGCAGAGCGCGCGCAGGCTATCGCCACCAACAACAGCGCAGACCTGCATATTATTCACGTCATAGAGCCTCTGAGTTTCGCCTACGGCGGCGATATACCCATGGACTTTTCGGGCATCCAGGACGAGATTCACCAGCAGGCGACGCAGCAGCTCGAGAAGTTTGGCTCCGAACAGGGCGTGCCGGCAGATCACCGGCATGTGGTGCTGGGCCGGCCCGAAGTGGAAATTCACGCGCTGGCGGAAGAGATTGATGCGGACCTGATCGTGGTGGGCAGCCACGGTCGCTATGGACTTGCCCTCCTGATGGGCTCCACCGCGAATGGTGTGCTGCACGGCGCTACCTGTGATGTTCTGGCTGTGCGTGTGGGCGTGCCAGAGTAAAAAAGGGGCCAAAAACACGCGGCCGGGGGCTGCGACAGCGTGTCACAGCGCCGTCGGGGCCTGCAGATGCTGTCTCAGCGCGCGATCATCAAACGGCCAGTGCAATTCCGACCCATCGTCGAATCGCACCACGGGAATGTGCCAGCCGTACTGCTGGAACAGCTCGTCACTGTCACTGATATCCGTAATGCGATAAGTGATCCCGGGCAGCTCATCTGCAGCCCGCGCCAGTATCGCCTCAGCCTGCTCACACAGATGACAGGCGCCAGTGCTGTAGAGTATAAGATGTCGTCGACTTTCATTCTGCATCGCTGTGACTCCGTACGCCAATGACTCGCACTCCAACATGACCCGCGTCCCCAGCCCGCCTGCCGAGAGCAAGCCCGGAGACAGCCGGGAGTACACACGCCGACGCGAGCAGTTTCGCCGTATGCTGACAGTTTACGGCCGCAAGCCGGCGCTGGAGGCCCTGCGCGACCCCGCCCTCGATTGCCGGACACTCCACCTTGCCAGCAGCAACCGGGAAGACGGCCTGGTAAAGGAACTGCGCCAGCTCGCAGTGCGACGCAAAATACGCATTCAGGAGCACAACCGCGTCGAACTGTCGCGAATATCGCGCAACGGCAAACAGGATCAGGGCGTCGCCCTGGACATACTGTGCCCCGGCTTTCAGTCCCTTGGAGCGTATCTGCGGGACCTCGGGGACGCAAGCGCATCCCGGCTGCTCGCACTGGATGGCGTTACCAATCCGCAGAACATGGGCATGTCACTGCGTTCCGCCCGGGCGGCCGGTCTGGATGGCACGCTGTACGCCGATCACGGTAATCCCACACTCGGTCCGCTGGTGATCAAGGCCAGCGCCGGAACCGTCTATTCGGCGCCCATTATGCGCTGTGATCGTATTCCAGGCGCTGCCCGGGCCTGCCATGAAGCCGGTTTCACGCTCTATACACTCGAGGCGGGGGCAGAAGACTCACTCTTCAATACGGAATTCGCCAGACGCTCCCTGTTCATACTGGGCGGAGAAACACAGGGGGTATCCGCAGCCACCAAAGCACTACCGCACACGCCCCTGTCCATTCCGATGGCCTCAGGCGTGGAATCCCTTAACGTCGCTGTGAGCGCGGCCCTGGTCGCCTACGCAAGCCGACTCGGGAATCAGCGTGACAGGTAAGCCATGGCGTCCTCAAGCCCTTTCAGCGTCAGCGGATACATGTGCCCTTCCATGAGCTGATAGGTCATGCTGATCGACTGCGTAAACTCCCACTCGTCGCTGGGCACCGGGTTGATCCAGATGGTTTTTTCATAGGTCCGGCGCAGCCGGCGCAACCATGCCTCCCCCGCTTCATCGTTCCAGTGCTCTACTGAACCGCCGGGCTGGACAATCTCGTAGGGCGACATTGCCGCATCCCCGACAATAATGACCTTGTAGTCGTGGCCGTATTTGTGAAGAACGTCCATGACCGGTGTTCGTTCGTTGTGTCGCCGCACATTGTTGCGCCACACGCTCTCGTACAGGAAATTGTGGAAGTAAAAGCTTTCCATATGCTTGAACTCGGTGCGCGCGGCTGAGAACAGCTCTTCACACACCCTGACGTGCGGATCCATGGAGCCGCCCACGTCGAAGAAAAGCAGCACCTTCACGGCGTTGTGACGTTCAGGAACCATCTTGATATCAAGCAGGCCGGCGTTGCGTGCGGTGGAGTGGATGGTGTCGTCCAGATCGAGCTCATCAGCTGAACCGGTGCGCGCAAACTTGCGCAATCGCCGCAGTGCCATCTTGATATTGCGGGTGCCGATCTCGACCGAGTCATCCAGATTGCGGAACTCACGCCTATCCCAGACTTTCACGGCGCGGCGATTGCCACCATTGGGGCCGACACGAATGCCTTCCGGGTGATATCCCTGCTGGCCAAAGGGCGAGGTGCCACCGGTCCCTATCCATTTGCTACCGCCTTCGTGCCGCTTTTCCTGCTCTTCCAGACGCTTCTTGAATTCCTCGATGAGTTTTTCCAGCCCGCCCAGTGATTCGATTTTTGCCTTCTCTTCCTCGGACAGGTTCTTCAGGAACTCCGAACGCAGCCAGTCGTCGGGGATCAGCGCCTCAATGACATCGTCCAGTGCCTCAAGGTCGCGAAAATGCGCACCGAAGGCCTTGTCGAACCGATCGTAGTACTTCTCGTCCTTGACCAGACAGGTGCGGCTGAACAGGTAGAAATCATCGATACTGCCGATCACGATGTGCTGCTTGAGCCCTTCGATCAGGTCGAGCAGCTCGCGCGTCGTCACCGGTATGCCGGCATCGCGCAGACCGTGGAAAAAATTGACCAGCATCGGCTAGCGCGACTCCCTGCGATGCATGAACGCCAGGCGTTCGAGCAGGTGAACATCCTGCTCGTTCTTGAGCAGCGCGCCATAGAGCGGCGGGATTGCCTTGCTCTGATCGCGCTCGCGTAGAATTTCATCGGGAATGTCGTCCGCCATCAGCAGTTTGAGCCAGTCAATGAGTTCCGACGTGGACGGCTTTTTCTTGAGTCCTGGCACTGAGCGCAGGTCGAAGAAGATCTCCATCGCCTCCTGCACCAGCGATTGTGTGATATCGGGATAGTGCACATCAATAATCTGGCGCATGGTGTCGCGATCCGGAAAATTGATGAAGTGGAAAAAACAGCGGCGCAGGAAGGCATCCGGCAGTTCTTTTTCGTTGTTGCTGGTTATGATGATAATCGGACGGTGGAGCGCACGAATCGTTTCCCCGGTCTCGTAAACGAAAAACTCCATGCGGTCGAGCTCGAGCAGGAGATCATTGGGAAATTCGATATCCGCCTTGTCGATCTCGTCGATCAGCAAGACCACCTGCTCCCCGGCCGCGAAGGAATCCCAGAGCTTGCCGCGTTTGATGTAGTTGCCGATATCGTAGACCTTCTCGTCACCCAATTGTGAATCGCGCAGGCGGGAGACAGCATCGTACTCGTAGAGCCCCTGCTGGGCCTTGGTCGTCGACTTGATATGCCACTGTATCAGCGGCTTGCCCAGGCCCTTCGCCACCTCCTCGGCGAGCATGGTCTTGCCGGTGCCCGGCTCACCCTTGATCAGAAGCGGCCGCTGCAGGTTGACGGCGGCGTCCACTGCCATGCGCAGGTCATCGGTGGCAACGTAATTCCTGGTTCCGGTGAATTTCATGATGCTTCTGTATCCATTGCAAAAAAGAGCGTTGAAGGTTACCGATTGCAGGGGGTCTGACGCAAGGCGAGTGATCCGTGGCGCGTGATTACCGGCGTTGGCGGCCGCGCCAGCGCAGGCCACCCACCACGAGTGCGAGCAGCCAGGCGATGACCAGGGCGATCCCGAGCGGACGCAGCGCGTGCATTGCCGGCTCGACACCGGCCGTTGCCAGCTGGAAGCCGGCGACGATGGCAGCGGGCGCCAGGGTATCGATCCCGGGAGCCGGAAATGCCGGGGTCAACAGCAGCGCGGCCGCGGTGAGAAACCAGGCGAGACGCCAGCCCGGGCTCCTCGCCACCCAACGTGCACCGAAGACGCAGAGCATCAGCCCCATGACCAGATACACTGTCATGGCCACGAAATAACTGCTTTCGGTCAGCATGTGTCAGCCATCGTGTCGCCCTGCCTCGACCGCCGGATGAGCGGGCGGCATCTGCAGATAGAATGCCCTGGCGTCGATGGCGGCAATCACCTCGGCTGCGTTCACACGGGCGAGGCGCCGCTCGGGGGTCAGGACCAGTGTCATCGCGGGTCTCGGAGCCCCGAACGCCTGCCGCAGGCTTTCCGGCAGTTCGCACCAGTCCTGGCCCCGCTCTACATACAGATACATCCCCTCGCGACGCGAGCTCGCCATGACGTCCACGATGCGCTTCACGTTGACTGCTCTGCAAGAAACTGCTTCAGGGGTTCAATAACGACAGACTGGCGCCAGCCCCTCCAGTGCGACGGACTGTCGACCGGCTCGCCACCGGCCTCGCGCAACAGCTTCTCGTAATCCTTTGACGGCAGAAGCGATTCCGGCGCGGCCCCCAGGCTCGCCGCAAGTCCTCTGCCCCGCTGCTTGAGGGCTTTCAGCTGTTGACGCTCCTGTGCACCGAGTGGAGCCGGCAATGGTGCCGGCAGATCGCTCTCGGGCAGGGCGTGCGCCTCGGCGACACGGTCGACCAGTTTCTCGCCGTCGCGACGCAGAACCCCGGATGGCAGGTCCACTGTGCCTGCAAGGCGATCAACGTCCAGCGCGCCGATGCGGGCAATAGCGAGACAGGCGTCGTCGGATACGATCCAGCTGCGCGGTCTGTCGCGGGCTACTGCCGCCGCCTCCCGCCATTCACAGACACTGCGCAATACAGCGAGCTGCCGGGCGCTGAGTTTCCAGGCAGACTTGATCCGCAGATAGTAAGCATCCGACGCGCTGCCGGCACTGTCAATGGCGCTGAGCCCATCTTCAAACACCCAGTCAAGCTTGTTCTCCGCTTCCACCGCCGCGCGCATTTCGCGATAGATCGGTAGCAGATAGGCAACGTCAAGCGCCGCGTAATCGCACTGGGAGCTGCTGAGAGGTCGCTGTAGCCAGTCGGAGCGCGTCTCGCCTTTATCCAGATGTACACCGCAATGGGCCTCAACCATGGCGCGATAGCCCAGCCCGAAACCCCGATCGAGAAACCCCGCGGCACGCTGCGTATCGAACAGCGGCTGTGGAGCGGTCTGCAGCCAGCGGTCAAATACCTCGAGATCCTCGCTCGCCGAATGCAACACCTTGACTATCGCCCGATCCGCAAACAACTCGCGGATGGGTCCGGTGTCATCAATGTTCAATGGATCAATCAGAAGCGCATGCTCACCGGCGCTCAGCTGCAGTAATGCAATCTGCGGAAAAAAGGTATTACGACGCATGAACTCTGTGTCGACCGCCAGCGCCCCGGCACCCGACAGTCCCGGGAGAACCGCCTCGAGCTCCCGCTGACTCGCCACCAGCGTCCAGTTCATGAGCGCACCACAGGAGTGCGTCCGCTGAACGCGTGCATCAGCGTGGAGCCGTCGACGTACTCCAGCTCGCCGCCCAGCGGCACGCCGTGGGCGATGCGGGACATGCCGATACCCCTGGAGCCCAGCATTTCCGTCAGGTAATAGGCCGTGGCCTCGCCTTCGGCCGTCGGGTTGGTCGCCAGAATTACTTCGCTGATAGCGTCGGCTTCAACCTGCGCCTGCAGGCGATCGAGACCGATATCCTCCGGGCCAATACCGTCGATGGGCGACAGGTGTCCCATGAGCACAAAGTAGCGGCCGCGGTAGCCACCTGCCTGCTCCACTGCGAGCACATCTCCGGGGGTCTCGACCACGCAGAGTGTCTGCTGATCGCGGCGTTGATCACTGCAGATCTCGCACAGTTCCAGTTCGGTGAGATTCCGGCAGCGTCTGCAGTGCCCGATGCGATCAACCGCCTCCCGCAGCGCGTCGGCGAGTGACGACGCACCGCCGCGGTTGCGTTCGAGTAGATAGAGCGCCATACGCTGTGCTGATTTCGGACCGACACCGGGCAGGCAGCGCAGCGACTCGATCAGGTTTTCAAGAGCCGGACTGAACTTCATTGCAATCAGAACGGCATCTTGAAGCCCTCGGGCAGATTCAGCCCCGAGGTCAGTTCCGACATGACTTTCTTGTTCTCCGCTTCGACCTTGCGCACCGCGTCATTGACGGCGGCTCCAAGGAGATCCTCCAACACGCTTTTATCCTCCGTTAGCACGCTATCGTCTATGTTTACTGAGCGCACGTCATGCCGGCCGGTCATTGTCACCCGGACCAGGCCCGCGCCGGATTCGCCGGTCACCTCCTGATCCGCCAGTGCGTCCTGGGCCTTCTGCATGTCAGCCTGCATTTTCTGCGCCTGCTGCATCATCTCCGTGATACTGCCTTTCATGTGCCATTACTCCCTTGACTCGCGTCACCGCGCCGTAAGCGGCGCAGCCTCATGTTTTGTTGACCCCGACCTCGATGCCAGGTTCATCGAGCGTAGCCGAAAAGCGCGATATCAGCGCTGACAGCCGGGGATCGTCACGCAACCGCGTGACCGCCGCCGAGTGTCGCTCCCGCGCCAGCCTGTGCTCGCGCTGCGCCGGTGTCTCCGTGCTCAGCCGGCCAGCCTGAATACTGACGCTCAGCCCGGGCCTTGCCAGCGCCCTGCGCATCGCCTTCTCGATACGCTCTACGTGTCGCGTGTTGAAAAGGTTGGCCTGCTCTGGATCCAGCCTGAGCTCCACGCTGTCGCCCTCTTCGCTGTGCCACTCGCAGTTCCTCGCCGTCAGCAGCGTGCTTCCGGTAAGACCCAGCGAGGGCAGAAGCTCGGCCCAATCGATGTCTGCGCCGCGCCGGGGCGCATCAGGCTTTTTTCCGCGGTCGCCGACCTCGGCGGCGCTCTGGTCACTTGCCGGCGATGACGCTGCGGGTGATGGGGGAGCAACTTCCCGCGATGCGCCACCGACCGACTCCGCTGTCGCAGCCGCAACCGGGGCGACCACGGGCGCAGCGCCCGCCGTCAACGGTCGGAACGCCAGCATTCGCAGCACGATCATCTCGAAGCCGCTGCGGGTATCCACGCTGACTGTCATGTCACGCTTGCCGTTGACGGCCATCTGGTAGAACAGTTGTACGTCCTCGCCGCTGAGCACTGCCGCCAGGCGACGCAGTTCCTCCGGGTTGTCCGAATCGATCGACGGCGCATCCGGCACGACCTGAAACACGGCGAGCTGATGCAGCGTGGCGATAAGTTCGTCGACGGCGCTCGCAAAATCGGCGCCGCTATCCGCCATCGCGGCGACCACATCGAGAACCGCCCCTGCATCATCGACAGTAACGGCATCCAGCAATTGAAGAATGGCAGCGCGGTCGGCAACCCCCAGCATCTCCCTGACCTGAGCTTCGCTGAGCTGCCCGCCGCCATAGCCGATTGCCTGGTCCGCGAGACTCAGGGCGTCGCGCATGCTGCCTGCGGCAGCCCGACCGAGCAGGCGCAATGCCCCGTCATCGTAGCCCACACCCTCGGCATCGAGCACGGAACGCAGGTGTCCGGCGACCTGCGCCGTGGGCATGTTTTTTAAATTGAATTGCAGGCAGCGCGACAGTACCGTCGGCGGCAACTTCTGTGGATCGGTCGTCGCCAGAAGGAACTTGACATGCGCCGGGGGTTCCTCGAGCGTTTTCAGCAGGGCGTTGAAGCTGTGCGTTGACAGCATATGGACTTCGTCGATGAGGTAGATCTTGAAGCGGTTGCGCGTGGGGGCATACTGCACGTTATCAAGCAGCTCCCGGGTATCGTCAACTTTTGTGCGTGATGCCGCGTCGACCTCTATCAGATCGACACTTCGACCCTCCGCGACTTCACGACAGGCACCGCACTGTCCGCAGGGCTGTGAGCTCACACCCTCTTCACAGTTCAGGCATTTTGCAAGGATACGTGCCACGCTGGTCTTGCCAACGCCGCGCGTGCCGGAAAACAGGTAAGCATGGTGAAGGCGGTCGTCATCCAGCGCGTTTGCCAGGGCTTTCAGCACATGCTGCTGCCCGACCATTTCACTGAATGTGCCCGGGCGCCATTTTCGGGCGAGAACCTGATAGGACATGCCGTATGCGTCGCTCCTGCACCATTGGCCGGTCAGCATAACCCAGCACCCGCAAGAGAAAGAAAGCGGCCTGCTTGCCGGGGCTATCGCGCTGGACTGCAAGAATTGGAGGCAACCCGAACAGCCACACCCCGGCACACGCGTTGGCAGCTACCGTTGCTCCCTTCCGGGCCTGGCGGAGTTCACTGCCTATCGTTGCGAGGGGACCATCCGGGTTACCACGGCTCCGCTCTCGCGGGCCCCAATTATCAGGCATTGCGTAACCGCAAGCAAGACATCCGGCAACAGACACCCGGTAACAGGCATCGCCGGTATCGACGACG
>JBHEPQ010000108.1:0-8243 GCA_046260215.1 Chromatocurvus sp. | reverse complement strand
GGGAGACACCGCCACTGCGAATGCCGCCGTAGCTCTCGCCGAGCAGGTATTTCGGCGAGGCCCAGCGTCCGGCCTGTGTGACATAGCGGGCAATGAAATCGGAGACGCTGCGGATGTCGTTATCGACCCCCCAGAAATCCTCACTCTTGCCCTCGCCGACGGCACGGGAAAAACCGGTACCCACCGGATCGATCATGACCAGGTCGGCGCGATCAAGGATGCTGTACTCGTTGTCGACGTAGCGGAAAGGGCCGCTGGTGGTAAAGGCGGTGTCTTTCACGTCGGCGCGCTGCGGTCCGAGGATGCCCATATGCAGCCACATGGAAGCCGAACCCGGGCCACCGTTGTAGGCAAACAGAATCGGTCGCCCGGATGTATCAACGCCTTCGCGGGTGTATGCCGTGTAGCCGAAATGGGCGATGGGCTCACCGGCATCGTTTTTCATCACGAGTGTGCCGGCGGTGGCGGCGTAGTCGATGGACTTGCCGTCAATACGCACGCTGCCACTGGTCTCGGCATGCAGGGTCTCCGGTACCTCGCGCGCAGCGGATTTATCAGCGCCGGCGTGCTCTTCGGCGTGCAGGGATGCGGACGTCGCCAACAGCAGGGTCAGGGACAGGGTCAGAGGCAATCGAAACACTGGGGTCATATCAAAATCTCATTTTAGTGCCGGGGCACGATTGTAACAGTCACCGCGGTTTGCGCGACCCTGGTGGGCTCCTAGAGTTCCTGCTCGTTGTTAAACTCCCGGGTAATGCGCATCTCGGCCTCGAAACGCCGCGCGCCGCGGTCGCGTGCCAGTGACCCCAGCCGATCGCGGAACCGCTGGCGACGATAATGCGCCACCAGCCGTGGAAATCGCTCGGGCTCTTCTTCGCCGGCGATCAACGCCTCGATCAGCGCAATATCAATACCGACACGATAGGCAATGCGGCTGGGGCGGATCTTGTTGGCGTGGAACTCGGCGACGATGCGAATCTGCCTGTCGCGGTCGTAATGGCATTCGCGGGAATAGCCGAACGGCGGTGAGGGGGTACGTGTATCGTCTGTGGACATCGAATCTGCCATGCTACTGAATCGAGGCTCCCATTTGCGGCCGCCAAGTTAAACACGGCGACGGGTTAACCTGCCACGCCCCAGCGCCTATACTGCTGGGCAAGGCTCAACAAATACCTGCCAGGGCCCCGGAGGACAACCATGAATGCGCCAGCTTCAGTAAAGCAGGATAACGAAATAACAACCGAACTGCAGACTCTGCTCGACCGGCAACGGGACGCCTACCTCGCGGAGGGCGCGGTCGATGCCGAGACGCGCATCGACCGACTGGATCGCGGAATAGATGTGGTTTACGCCAATCGCGACCGCATTATCGAGGCACTTAACAGTGACTTCAGCTGCCGCTCGCGGGAGGTGACCCTGATGACCGACGTTGCCGCCTCCCTCGGCCCGTTGAAGCACTCACGCAAGCACGTGCGCGACTGGATGCGTGGCGAGAAACGTTCGACCATGTTCCCGCTGAACCTGCTCGGCGGGCGCTCCCGGGTTGAATACCAGCCACTTGGCGTGGTTGGCGTGATATCGCCCTGGAATTTCCCGGTCAACCTGACCTTCGGGCCGCTGGCCGGCATTCTTGCCGCTGGCAACCGTGCCATGGTGAAGCCCTCGGAGTTTACCCCCGCCACGTCGGCACTGATGGCGGAAATGGTGGCGGAGGCCTGGGCACCGGAAGAAGTCGCAGTCGTCACCGGTGGTCCGGAGGTCGGCCAGGCTTTTTCCGCACTGCCTTTTGACCACCTGCTGTTTACAGGGGCTACCGGCGTCGCACGCCATATCATGGCCGCTGCCGCAAAAAATCTGGTGCCTGTCACGCTGGAGCTGGGGGGCAAATCCCCGGTGATTCTCTCCCGGAGCGCAGACATCGACACGGCTCTGGAGCGGATCATGCTCGGCAAGACACTGAATGCGGGACAGATCTGCCTGGCACCGGATTACCTGCTGGTGCCCGAGGAGAAGCTGGACGCGGTGCTGGCGGCGGCTGAATCGGCAGTAACCCGCATGTATCCCCGCATGCTCGATAACCCGGACTACACCGCAATTGTGAATGACCGCCACTACCAGCGTCTTTCGCACTATCTGGCAGAGCTGGGCGAGCAGGGCGTTGAGACCATTGCCATCAATCCCGCGGGTGAGGATTTCAGCAACCAGACGGATTCGCGCAAGATGCCGCCAACCCTTATTCCCCGGCCGCCCCTGGACAGCGCGGTCATGCAGGAGGAACTGTTCGGGCCGCTACTGCCCATAATGACCTACACCGATTTTGACGAGACCATCCGCTACATCAACAGTCAGCCGCGCCCACTGGCAGCCTACTACTTTGGCAGCGACGGCAATGAGGAGCGGGCCGTGCTGGAGCGCACCACTTCCGGCGGCGTCTGCATCAACGATGTCATCATGCACGTAATGCAGGAAGACCTGCCCTTCGGGGGTGTCGGCCCCAGCGGTATGGGTGCCTATCATGGGGAAGACGGCTTCCGACGCTTCAGTCATGCCAAGTCCATTTACCGACAGACGAAATTAAATATCGGCCGCATTGGCGGCATGCTGCCCCCCTACGGCGCAGCAACGGAAAAGACAATCAAGATGCAGGTAAAACCCTGAGGGTCATGCGATATGTCGCGTTCATTTTCGCCAGCGCCCTGTCGCTGTTTTCAGGCGCGCCGCTTGCCGAGCTTGCGGATATCGGCGTGAAAGATGACGGCAGACCGATCGTTATTGCGCATCGGGGCGCGAGTGGCTATCTGCCTGAGCATACCCTGCCGGCAAAGGCCCTCGCGCATGCTATGGGCGCTGATTACCTGGAACAGGATGTAGTACTGACAAAGGATGCAGTGCCCATCGTCCTTCATGATATCCGGCTGGATGACACCACGGATGTCGCTGTGGTGTTCCCCGGGCGGCGGCGCGAGGACGGGCACTTCTATGCCATCGACTTCACGCTGGATGAGGTTCGACAACTGCGCGCACACGAGCGCCGAGTCGGCGGGCCGCTGGATGCTGCCGTCTTTCCCGGGCGCTTTCCCGCCGGCCCCGGGCTATCGGGCGTGCCGACGCTCGCCGAGGAGATTCGCCTCATAGAAGGTCTGAACCGCAGCCGCGGCATGCGCACCGGTCTCTACATCGAACTCAAGGCACCGCAGTTCCACCGTACAGCCGGCATGGATATCGCCGCTGCCGTGCTGGATGTACTCAGGGAGGCCGGGCTTGATGCAGCGCGTGATCGCGTTTACCTGCAGTGCTTTGATCCACCGACCCTGCGCTATCTGCGCGATACACTGCAAACGTCGCTGCCTTTGATACAGCTGATAGGTGATAACAGCTGGGGCGAGGACGGTGGCACAGATTACGACAGACTGCGCACGGATGAGGGTCTGGCCGACATCGCCGCGTACGCCGACGGCATCGGGCCCTGGATCATGCATATTTACGAGGGCAGGAATGCCGACGGGGAAGTTGAGGTCACAGACCTCGTGACACGTGCACATCGGGCCAATCTGCTGGTGCATCCTTTTACGTTCCGGCGCGACGCGCTGCCCCCGGATATCGATAGCTACCGGGACCTTCTGGCGCTGTTTATCGAGCGACTGGGCGTCGATGGCGTGTTCACCGATTTCCCCGACCTCACCCTCGATTACATGGAGTCGACAACCAGGCCATGACAGACACACCAGCGAGCCCACAACAGGCTGAGAGTGTCAGCGTGCCGCATCGGATCAGCCGCCGCACCAAGATCGTCGCGACGGTGGGTCCGGCCAGCGACTGCGATACTACCCTGGCGCAGCTGATACGCGCGGGCGTAGATGTATTTCGCCTCAATTTCAGCCACAGTGAGCCGGCCCACCATGCCACCATTGCCAGTCGAATTCGGCACCAGGCGGCCGTCGCGGGGCGGCACGTCGGCATCCTGGCGGACCTTCAGGGGCCGAAGATCCGTATCGGGGGCTTTCGTGAAGGCAGCGTCGAGCTGGCGGTGGGCGACAGCTTCCGCCTGGATGCCAGCATTGATGAACAGGGGGGCACCACACGCGCCGTCGGCTTTACCTACGAAGCACTTACCCGGCACCTTCACTTTGGCGATACCCTGTTGCTGGACGACGGCCGCATACAGCTTCGCGTCGAGGCGGTGGCGCCAGAGGCGGCGACATGCCGTGTGCTCGTGGGCGGAGAGCTCGGCTCACGCAAGGGAATCAACCGGCTGGGCGGCGGTATCGCGGCACCGGCACTGACGGCAAAAGACATCTCGGATATCGAATCGCTGGATGCCATCAACCCCGACTTCGTCGCCATCTCCTTCGTATCACACAGCGGCGACATTAAGCATGCGCAGGCGCTGCTTGACCGCCACGGGCTGACCGCCGCCATCATCGCCAAGATCGAGCGCGCCGAGGTGGTTGCCGACAATGAAGTGCTCGACGGTATCCTGCAGGCCTCCGCCGGCATCATGGTCGCGCGGGGTGATCTTGGCGTGGAAGTCGGCGATGCAGAGCTCATCGGTATTCAGAAAGACCTGATTTCTCGCGCGAGGCGAGCCGATCGCCTGGTCATCACGGCTACGCAGATGATGGAGTCGATGATCAACAGCGCCATGCCAACGCGGGCCGAGGTATTCGACGTTGCCAATGCCGTACTCGACGGTACGGACGCGGTTATGCTGTCGGCGGAAACTGCGGTTGGAAACTACCCGGTTGCGGTTGTTGCCGCGATGGCCGATGCCGCGATGGGGGCAGAGCGACACCCGGTTGCCCGCACCTCCCGCTACCGCGTAGATCGTGAATTCCATTCTGCCCAGGAAACGATTGCCATGTCGGCGATTTACGCCGCCAATCATTACCGCAACGTTCGCGGCATTGCCTGCCTCACGGAATCGGGTACGACGCCACTGCTGATGTCCCGACTCAGCTCCGGGCTCCCCATTTTCGCCCTCGCCAGCAACGCTCGGACGCTGCAGCGCCTGTCTCTGTGCCGCGGCGTGATTCCCTTGTACTTTCCTATGGACAAACGTCAGTGCCTCACCCTCGAGGATCACGCGATCGGCTTTCTGCAGGACTATAGCTTTCTGCGCGAGGGTGACGATATTTTATTGTCGATGGGCGATGAACACGGCATCGCGGGCGGAACCAACATAATGAAGATTTTGCGCGTCGGGTAGTCGCACTGTGAATTTTGCAGCTTTTTTTGACCAATAACTTCCCAGTTCGAGCTAGAGTGCTACACTCTTGGTGTGAGGGTTCGAATTTCGGTAAATCCGTGAGGCGGCCCGCAGCAATGTGTTTATGTATGCGAGCGAAGATCAGTCCTGTTCCTCTGTTCGTGACCCATAAATAGGTAATAGTAACGCGGCGACCACGGTCGTCATATCCAGTTTGAAAGGTATGTATGTATGTCTACAGTAACCGGTACCGTAAAGTGGTTTAACGAGAGCAAGGGATACGGCTTTATAGAGCAGGAAGGTGGTCCAGATGTCTTCGTTCACTTCAGCGCGATCAAAGGCGACGGCTTTCGCACGCTGACAGATGGACAGAAAGTTGAATTCACTGTCGCTGATGGTCAGAAAGGTCCACAGGCAGAGAATGTTGTGCCTGTCTGACAGCGCGCGCCGATAACGTGGGGCACAGTGCACAAAAAAAGGAGCCCTTCGGCTCCTTTTTTTATGTTTCGGTGTTTCAACCCTCCGCCAGCTTTTCCTGTCGCTCGATCTCGGATTCCATATAGTTAATCCACTGTTGCGCGTACTTTTCTGACCGCTCATCCCGTCCGGCAGCCTTGAACGCCTCACGGGCCTGAGAATACTCCTCGCGGTTGAAATGCGCCATGCCAAGTACCAGTCGGGCCGAATCCGGGCGCTTCACACCGCCGCGCCGCAGGCCCTTGTTAATCGCCTCTATCGCCTTGCCAAACTGTTCTCCGTCAAGGTAGATGTTGCCAAGCTGGGTATAGAGATCGCCGGAATCGGATTTTGAGGCGGCAATCTCCATCGCCGGGATAGCCTTGGCCACTTCCTGGGCCTGACGCCAGGATCCGGCAAGTAGCTCGTAGTTCTTCGCGCTTTCCTCAACGATGTCGCCTTCAAGCCCCTCTTCCAGGACCTTACCCGCTTTGTAGGGGACATCCTTACTCAGATAAAGTGATGCCAGGTTACGCAGCTCACCGTCCTTATCAAGAAGGTCCTGAACGTAGGCGGTTTCCATGGCGCCCAGCTGCCGCATCTGATTGTTTTTCTCGGAATACATATAGCCAAGCTGTACCCAGTAGTCTTTATTTGGGTAGTGCGTCAACAACTGCTCGAGAACCTGCAATCCGCTGTCTGTATCCCCCTGCTCGGTGTAGAGAAACCTCGCCAGGTTGTACCATTGCTCTTTGGGAGTTTTATCTTTTTCGCGGTAGATATCGATCGCAATCTCGACATTCTCCAGCGATTTCGGGTAGTCCTCCAGCTGATAATAACCCTGGGAAAGCAGGACATAGGCATTTGCCGGCGCGTTGTCACTCATTTCAAACCATTTGAGGAGCGCGTCAATCCCCTGCCGCCACTGTTCCTGCACGAAATACAGTTGCGCGACGGTATAGCGTGTGTTGATTTCCATCGCCAGGGGTATATCGGGCTGACTCACCACATTTTCGTAAGCCCGGAGAGCACTGGCGTAATCCTCACGCGAATAATGAATAAACGCCATGAGGTTGTAGACGTTGGCAAGCTCATAACTGTTCAACTCGCCCCGTCCGCGGTCGTCGATCATTTCATTCAGGATCTCTTCTGCCGTTGCCAGATCCTTCTCCTCCGCCGCCGTCTGCGCTTCCGCCAGCTTTTCATAAACTGCGTTGCGCAGTGCCGGTGTCTTGCGGGTTTCACGCTCTTCCGTTTCCTGATCCTGGGCTTGCGCCATGGGCAGTCCCAGCGAAAGAAATCCGCCTGACAGATGGCCGATACCTGACTGGACGGCAGTTATCGCCACCGCCAGCACTGTCGCTCTGGATAACGTACGTGTTACAGACATGCGTTTTCTCCCCACCGCTTAATTCTCTAGCTCATAGGTGAACTTGTTCTGTACACCGGCCACTTCAATTGGCTCGCCATCCACGACGCGCGGCTTGTACTTGAACTTCGCAGCTGCCTTGACCGACGCACGCTCGAACACCCCGGAAGGCGAGCAGTCGACCGCCTGTGGATCACGGATGGAACCATTCTTGGTTACCGTGTATTCAACAACGCAGTAGCCGGTGATGCCCCGGGTCTGGGCTCGGCGTGGGTATATGGGTGCGACCTTGACGATGGGCAGGTACTCACCGTCACCGCCTGCCATACCCGAGCTGTTGATACTGACCTCTACCGAGGAACGCGGGGCCGTGTTGACGGCGTCGCTATCGACATCGGTATCCATGTCCGGCGTGTCCATATCCGGCGGTGGCTCCTCGGGATCCTCGATTTTCTCGGGTTTCTTTTCCTTGACATTGGTGTCGATATCGCGCTCCGGCATGACGATATCAGCGAGGCGCGTGCGCTCCTCGTCATCGATATCCGGGTTGGCAGTCGCAATCAGGTATTGCATGAGGAAGAACAGCCCGCCCGCTACGGGTAGGGCGAGCAGTGCACCGAAAACTATCCTGGTCAGACTTTTAGGCATGAGCGCTTCACTACTTCTCGTCGGTGGCCAAAGAAACGTCGTAGACGCCAGCTTCACGTGCGGCATCGAGTACGGACGCAACAGTTTCCGTGTTCGACTTGTTGTCGGCCTGGATAACCACGGCGCCCTTCGGATTCTCCGCATGCAGCCTTTCGATATTGGCGCGCACGGCACGCTGATCGACACGCCGCTTGTCCATCCAGATCTCGTTGGTGGCGTTGATCGCTACCAGGATATTCACATTATCCTTGGGCTGGGCGGTCGACGCTTCCGGTCGGTTCACCTCAACACCGGCCTCCTTGATGAACGTCGCGGTCACGATAAAGAAAATCAGCATAATGAAGACCACGTCCAGCATCGGGGTCAGGTCGATCTGGGCTTCGTCTTCTGCTGCTACCTGCCTGTTTCTGCGCATAGCTGTGCTCTCTTAATGATCGCTTAATGATCGGTCGTCAGATTGTCTGCCAGCAGTTCACTTTCACGCTGGGCAATCCGTTGCACGTAAGTATTGCCGAAAACACCGGACAGTGCCGCCACCATGCCTGCCATGGTCGGAATGGTAGC
>JBHEPQ010000091.1:0-8108 GCA_046260215.1 Chromatocurvus sp. | reverse complement strand
CCAGGGCGAGACCGCGGCGTGGTTCAGGTAGATCAGATCCTGATCGAGCTGGAATTCTTGGTTGATATCCATGGACGACCACCGAGCGTAGTAGGGAACATCTGATCCAATTGATCTACCGTTGAGAGAGATTGCTTCGCTTCGCTCATAGAAGCCCTTCGGGCTTCGTTATGAGTACCTCACCCTTCGGGTCTAGGCATCGCAATGAACGGTACGACGAACAAGTACCTCCACACCGGATGGCCATTTTGTGATCTCCACCCACACCACACGTGGTTACGTAAGTGTGCTGGACATGACCAGCAATCAGATCGTGCAGCGCATCTGCACCGGCCTGGTGCCGAACTATACTCTGGTGACCCGAGATGAGAAACGCGCCTTTGTCAGCAACAGCGGCAACGGCACCCTCACCGAATCGATCTCGAGACCTGGAAGCCCACACGTACCCTGGAGGTGGGTCCGGCGCCGGAATATATGGCTTCCTCACGGTTTCGGCGGGCGCGTCACCGAGGGCGCATGGAAGGTCGGCGAGGCCCTCACACGAGGTGGTCACTGCTGCGCTGAACGCCGCCTGGACAACCGCCGCGGGCGGTGAGTGTTTGAGGGAGCTTGAAGGCAGGCTCTGTCCGTCAATCTCCGGACTTTTCCCGCTCGGGCGCTGGCCCGGGCAGGATGATCTGGAATCTTGTGCGCCCTGCCGCAGAGACTACGTCGATCTTGCCACCGTGGGCGGTTACGATCGATTTGACAATTGCAAGTCCCAGGCCGACGCCGTCATCGCCGCGTTGTCGCGATGCATCGACGCAATAAAAGCGGTCGAACAGTTTTGGGAGATGCTCGGGTGGGATCTCCGGGCCGGTATTTTCGACAACGATATGGACACCGTCGTTGTCCGCTGTCGTGATGATGGCCCGCACGATCCCGCCGGCCGGTGTATGGCGGATGGCATTGGAGAGGAGGTTGCCCAATGCGCGCCGCAGCATTTGCCGATCGCCCAGGACCATGGCGGTCCCTTCCAGCGCCAGGGCAACACCGCGCTCTTCGGCCCAGCCTTCGTAGTACTCGAATAGCGCATGTGCTTCGCCGGAAAGATCCAGAGGATCGACATTTTTGATTTGCAACTGATGGTCTGTCTGTGCCAAAAACAGCATGTCGCCGACCATCAGTGCCAGTCGCTCGTATTCCTCCATATTCGAATAGAGGATTTCCCGGTACTCGTCGATGGTGCGTGCCCGGGTGAGAGCCACCTGAGTCTGTGTCATCAGGGTGGTAATGGGCGTGCGCAGCTCATGGGCGATATCGACGTTGAAGTTTGAGAGCCGGTGAAAACTCGCATCCACACGTTGGAGCATTTCGTTGAAGGAAACTACGAGATCCTTGAGTTCATGCGGGACGCCTTCAGGCGGTAGGCGCGCGTTCAATTCATTGGCACTGATGCGGCGTATCCGGGCGACGATGCTATGCAACGGTGCATGACCCTGTCGCACCGCGATCCATCCCATGAGGCCCATGACGATAATGCTGCTGGCGATCATGAGCCACAAGGTGTGACGAAAATCGGCCAGGAAACGCAAGTGCTCATCGACCGGAACCGCGATGACGATGGTATAGGGCCCGTCACCCGCGGGGCCAATCTTGCGCACTTGCTGTATCAATGCCGAGTAGGTGTGATTGGCATCGTGCCACTCACGCACCACGTTATCCTCAGTCACTCCATCAGTGACCTTTGCGATGGCTGAAATATCCAGCCCCGGACTGGCATACGTCGCTTGTCCATCCTGTCCGGAGATATAGAGGGATGCACTATGATGGCCCACCAGAATATCGTCGAAGCGCTGTTCGAGATGCGCGAGATCGTCCACCGTGCGGATACTGGACAGCACATCCTGCACAGTACGGGCGATGATTTCGAGTTCGCTGGTATCTCCCGCGGCCAAATGGCGTTCCGTGGACTGGCTGATGACCCAGCCGAACAGGGGAAAGACGATGGTCGCCGCAATGCTGAACAGCAGCGTCATGCGTAGTGCAAGAGAAAGGGGCCGGCGTAACAGGTGCATCGGGGCTGCTCAAACCTCGCCGGAGGTATCGAGCATGTAACCCATGCCGCGTACCGTGTGGATGAGCTTGGGTGTGAATGCATCGTCGATCTTCGCACGCAGGCGACGGATGGCGACGTCGATGATATTGGTGTCACGATCGAAATTCATATCCCAGACCTGGGAGGCGATGAGCGAACGGGGCAGCACCTCGTCATGATGGCGCATCAGAAGCTCCAGCAGTGCGAACTCCTTAGCGGTGAGCAGGATGCGCTGCCCCGCGCGGGTAACGCGCCGGCGCAGCAGGTCGAGCTCGAGATCGGCCACCCGGAGCGTCATCTCGGTCGCCGGGACGGTGCCGCGCCGCAGGAGGGTGCGCACGCGCGCCAGCAGTTCAGCGAAGACGAAGGGCTTGACAAGATAATCGTCGGCGCCGAGCTCCAGCCCCTTGACCCGGTCGTCCACACTGTCACGCGCAGTCAGAAACAGCACCGGGACCTTGCTGCCCGCTTCGCGCAGTGCCTGCAGAATCCGCCAGCCATCCACGTCCGGCAGCAGCACATCTAAGATAATCAGATCGTAGGTTTCCGTCATGGCGAGGTGGTGTCCGTCCAGCCCGTTGCGGGCGAGGTCCACCATGAAGCCGGCCTCGATCAGGCCCTGGCGGAGATATTCGCTAATCTTGGCTTCGTCCTCGACAATCAGGATTTTCATAGGCTGTCCCTGCTAGATCCGACGAGGGTTTGAACAGGTAACGCCGCGGTCCGGGTGCCATGGACGCCCCGGATACATAGTTGAGTCGAACGCCAGGGTACTCCGGGTCCGCTGACTGGAAGATGACGCGCACATTACATAATTGTAATGTGCGCGTCACGCTGGGGACAGGGTCAACTCGGTATTATCGGACGAAAAGTCGGGTAGAACAGTACCCCCTTCTATGCTTAAACGAACCGACCAGATGGACGAATCGGATAGCCAAACGGAAATGATCCGAGATGATGCATAGTTTACTGCTGTTACCTGATGTACCGCGCCGGCGATTTCTTCAGGGTCTGGCTGCGGGTGGCGTCCTGCTGGGCCTCTCACCTTGGTTGGGGTCGGCCCGGGCAGACGTGGCGCCCGGCACCGTCACCGGTACACCGCCGATGCTCTCGGGCACCGAGTTCGATCTCACCATCGCCGAGACGCCAGTCAACTTCACCGGCCGTCCGCGCATGGCCACTACCATCAATGGCTCCATTCCGGGTCCGATCCTGCGCTGGCGCGAGGGCGAGACGGTGACGCTGCGGGTCACCAACCGGCTGCCTGTAGACACCACGATTCACTGGCACGGCATCCTGTTGCCGTTCGAGATGGACGGCGTACCGAACATCAGCTTTCCTGGCATCGCCCCGGGCGAGACTTTCGTTTATCGCTTCAAGGTGAAGCAGTCGGGGACCTACTGGTACCACTCGCATTCAGGGTTCCAGGAACAGACTGGCATGTACGGCACCATCATCATCGATCCGGCTGGCGGCGATCGAATTCGCGCGGATCGAGACTATGTCGTGCAGCTGTCCGACTGGACCGACGAAGACCCGATGCGGATCTTCGCCAAGCTCAGAGTGCACAGCGACTATTACAATTTCAATCAGCCGACAGTCGGAGAATTCTTCCGCGACGTGGCCGACATGGGGCTCGGCGCTGCTCTGGATAAACGAAAGATGTGGAACCAGATGCGCATGAACCCGACCGATCTGGCCGACATCTCCGGCTACACCTATACCTATCTCATGAACGGCACCACGCCCGCGGGCAATTTGACGGGCCTGTTCCGCCGTGGCGAGCGTGTACGGCTGCGTTTCATCAACTCGGGAGCGCAGACCTTCTTCGACGTGCGCATTCCCGGACTCGAGATGACCGTCGTCCATGTCGATGGCCAGGACATCGAGCCGGTCACGGTAGACGAGATTCGTATCGGGGTAGCCGAGACCTACGATGTCATTGTCACACCCAAGGACGACCGTGCCTACACCATCTTCGCACAGGCCATGGACCGCACCGGCTTCGCGCGCGGCACGCTCGCGCCGCGTGCCGGTATGGAGACCGTGATCCCGGCGCTCGATGCGCCCGAGTCGCTCGCCATGGCCGACATGATGGGCGCCATGGACCACGGGGATATGGCCGAGATGGGTGTCATGGATCACGGCGCGCATGCCATGCACGCCGGTATGGCTATGGCCACCCCGGTGCGCGTCCGCCATGCCCGGACCGAATACGGCCCGAGCGTCGATATGCGCGTCGACTTCCCGCGCACCAATCTCGACGACCCCGGTATCGGCCTGCGCGACAACGGCCGTCGGGTTCTGACCTATGCCGATATCCACACCCTCGGCGGGCCGCTCGACGCGCGCAGCCCCGAGCGGGAGCTGGAGCTGCATCTCACCGGAAACATGGAACGCTACACCTGGTCGCTGGACGGCCTGGAGTTCGGCAAGTCCACGCCGGTTCATTTCCGCTACGGCGAGCGCCTGCGCGTGGTCCTGGTCAACGACACTATGATGACTCATCCCATGCACCTGCACGGGATGTGGAGCGAGCTGGAAAGTCCGGACGGCCGCTTCCTGGCGCGCCGTCATACCATCAGCGTGCAGCCGGCTCAGCGCGTGAGTTTTCTCGTCACCGCGGACGCGCTCGGCCGCTGGGCTTGGCACTGCCACATTCTCTACCACATGGAGGCAGGCATGTTCCGAGAGGTGGTTGTGGCATGAATGCGCTGCGATAGAAACGGCGGATCATGACGATGACGATGCGCAAGCGGTTCGTGTTGTTGTTCCTTGCCATGGAGGGGCTCACGATCCCGTCAGTCTGGGCCCAGGGCACACAGACGGAGGATCCGCATGTGGGTCATAGCATGTCGCCGCCTGCAACCCCGGTTGATCGGGACAAGGGTGCTGCAGAGAGAGAAGGCGATATGTCCGGCATGAACGGGATGTCGGGCATGGACATGGGATCGATGCAAGGCGGTTCACCGCCTCCCGACGCGCGCGATCCCCATGCCTACTCCGGTGGCTATGAATTCGGGCCGGACCGGCTGCGGCTGGCGGACGCGCACAGCATGGGTTCTTTGCTAATGGACCGGTTCGAGGCTGTGCGTAGTGACGGTAACACCTCCGTCACCTACGACCTGCAGGCCTGGTACGGGCGTACCTACGATCGCGTCGTCCTCAAGGCCGAGGGTGAGATCGATGATGGTGGGGATAAGGAAACCAGCACGGAGCTGCTGTGGGGCCACGCGGTCGCCACGTTCTGGGATACCCAGCTTGGCCTGCGCTATGACAGCGGTGAGGGTCCTGATCGTACCTGGTTGGCCTTCGGCATGCAGGGCTTGGCACCCTACTGGTTCGAAATAGACGCCACGGCTTATCTCGGCGAGCAGGGGCGCAGTGCTCTGAACCTGGAAGTCGAGTATGAGTTGCTGCTGACTCAGAAGTGGATCTTGCAGCCGCGTGTCGAGGCGGATTTCCATGGCAAGAATGACCGCGAGCGCGGTATCGGCTCCGGACTTTCCGTGGCCACCGCGGGTGTCCGCCTGCGTTATGAGATCCGGCGTGAGTTCGCACCCTACCTTGGCATCGAATGGGCCGGAAAGTTCGGCGGCACGAAAGACCTGGCGCGGGCCAATGGTGAAGACACGCATGAGACGCGCCTCGTCGCCGGTCTGCACTTCTGGTTCTGAAGATTCCCGATCGAGCAAATAATCCCTTGCGGCGCAGGAAATGCCATGAAAGAAATGATCTTCACATACACTGGCGTTCGTGGTTCGACAGGATCGCCACGAACGGACTTATTCAGGGCTTCCTTAACTAAATTCAGGGAGAACTAACGCAAACAGTCCACGGATGGCCGTGTGATACGTCACACGCAGCGTGCACGATTGCGCCCATTGAGGGCGGACGCAACACAAACTCACTAAACACAACTAGGATGGATGAGGACGAAATCATGACTACGCGTAGAGAGTTTATAAAATCAATAGGCGCTATGAGCACGGCCGGCGTATTCGGCGGAAGTTCGCTGTTGTTGATGCCGAACTCTGCAGAGGCCGCCGTTACACCGTTCACGATTCCGCTGGGTATCCCGCCGGTATTGGCACCAACCTCAAGCACTAGCACGACCGACTACTACAACTTGCAGATGTACGAATCCACCGCACAAATCATTCCAGGCCTATCTACCCGCATCATCGGGTTCAATGGCATAACTCCCGGCCCGACGATCCGCGCGCGCACAGGACGCCAAGTCGTGATGACTCATTACAATGGCTTGCCAGCAACAACATTGGGCGGAGCTCCGGGGAAGATGAGCGTCCACCTGCACGGTGCGCATGTGCCTCCTGAGGAGGATGGCTATCCCACAGACTACATCCATCCGGGCACCAGCCGGGCTTACACCTACGACAATAACCAAATCCCTGCGCCGCTCTGGTATCACGACCATGCCATGGACTATACCGGTCCACACGTGTGGTATGGCATGGCGGGTATTTATCTCATGACGGACTCGCTCGAGGAGGGGCTTGGGCTCCCGAGTGGGGCATACGAAGTGCCACTCCTGCTTCAAGACCGTAACTTCAATAGCAGTGGCCAACTCGTTTACACCAGAAACATGGCGGGCGAGACCGGCGACACTATGCTGGTCAATGGCACCATTCAGCCATACCTTAACGTGGCTAACCGCCGTTACCGCTTCCGTATATACAACGGCTCGAACGCGCGGTTTTATCGTCTAGCCCTGAGTAACGGCCAGAGTTTCCAGGTGCTCGGTATGGAAGGTGGGCTTCTGCAGGCGCCAGTAACGGTCACTTCGCTCACGCTGGCACCAGCGGAACGCGCCGACATTATCATCAATTTCGGCAGCCTCGCGGTCGGCACCAGAGTCGAGCTACGTAATACTCTGGTAGGCAGCTCAAGCAGCGTATATAAAATCATGCGGTTCGATGTGAATCGGACAGAAACTGACCCCAGCACAGTTCCGTCAATGCTACGGCCGTTCACCAGACTCAACCCCACTCAAGCCGTGACCACTCGAAACTTCACACTTTCAGGCGGTATGATGCGCCGCCCATGGACCATCAACGGCAACCTCTTCAGTGAATCGCGTATCGATGCATACCCTAAGCTCAACACCACCGAAATCTGGAATTTCAGAAACATGTCGATGGCTAATCATCCAGTTCATATACATGACGTGATGTTCCAGATTCTGGATATCAACGGCAGAGCGCCGGCGGCAACCCATGCCGGCTGGAAAGACACTGTGGTTGTGCCAGCCAGGGGCAATGCCAGAATCATCGCGAAGTTCACGGACTACACAGGTAAGTATGTGTTCCATTGCCATAATCTTGAGCATGAAGACATGGCAATGATGGCGAACTTCCAGGTCATACCGTAGACCAGGCGATTGTCAGCAGGAATGCCCGGCGGTTTGCATCTCTCGCCGGGCATTTTTTATTTGTGTTGTCAGCAGGGCTTTCAGTTGCCGCTGGTACTCCGTGACGAGCTGTTCCCGGAACGGGATGGCCAGAATATGGCCGGGGGTGACCCCATGCCGGGTGTAGCCCGGGGGGAGCAGCTGGCCGTTGTGAACCTCCCAGTCTTGCCAGCCGTGCCACGGGACGTAACCGGCCAGGATCGCCAGCAGCTGGACCGCAGCAAGGTTCGGCGTCCGATCGGCCCGCTAACGTCGGAAGGTCTCCCGCGAGACCCCGCACAAAGCCGCTGCCTTGGCATCGGTGAGACGGCAGCGCAGTTGCAGTTCCACCAGGGTGGTCAGATCTCCCAGCCAGGCTTCCGAGAGGATTTGGCTGTCGTAGCTCATTTCCCGGGGCCCCGTGCAGCTCGGACCCGGTCAGATAATGCGCATAATGTATATTATGTTAAATCGTAGATTGACCTCGTCGCGCTGGACCCACTGGAAGCTACTTCTCCGCCGAGATAAAGCAGATCCAAGCCGGGTCGGCCTCGCCGTGTTCTGCGGGCTCGAAGACGCCGTTGCCCTCGTTGGTGCCCTCTTCGGTGCCCTGCCAGTAGA
>JBHEPQ010000090.1:0-2548 GCA_046260215.1 Chromatocurvus sp. | reverse complement strand
TCAACGCATCGAAAAGGGCGACCTCAAGTGTGAAATCGGCGTTGTCTTCGAGGCCGCAACCATCGTTGGCATTACGCTTTTCGATGCTGATGACACCACACTGTCCCGCCACCTGGCTCACAACCGTGACAAGCTGGCCCTGATGCCAAAATCTATCCGCCGTAAGCCCGTGAAGTTTTACGATGACTTCTGAGCAGGGTCGTGAGGCTTTTGTGTGGATCTGGCTGCCGGGTGAAACGAGTCCTGTCGTGGCGGGACGTCTGGAGTCGGATGATGGGATTGTGCGATTCAACTACGGCAAGAGCTATCTCGCGCGACAGTTGGATCAACCTTGCGCAATTCCCATCTACGCGCCCGAGTTACCCCTGCAGGACGGAATCCTCCCTCCACCAGACGGACTGACTATGGCAGGAAGTCTGCGTGACGCTGCCCCCGATGCCTGGGGACGACGCGTGATTCTAAATAAATTGCCGGGTCGTAAAGGCCGAAACAGTGATACCGAATCCCTTGACGAGATTACCTACCTACTGGAGTCGGGCTCCGATCGTGTCGGCGCGCTCGATTTTCAGCAGTCGTCAACGGAGTACGTACCGCGCGCCGCACATAACGCCGGACTCAGGGAGTTGATCGAGTCAGCCGAGCGTGTTGAAAAGGGAGTGCCGCTCACCCCAGAGCTGGACCAGGCTTTGTTTCACGGCAGTTCCATTGGGGGAGCACGGCCGAAGGCGCTTATTCAGGACAGAGGAAGAAAATATATTGCGAAGTTTGCGTCGAGCACGGATCTCTACAGCGTGGTAAGTGCCGAATACATCGCAATGCGTCTTGCCCACCTTGCGGGTCTCGACGTTGCTCCGGTTGCGCTGGTCAAAGCCGCGAACCGGGAGGTGCTCCTTGTGGAGCGCTTTGATCGGCAGTACACGCACGATGGGTGGGCGCGGCGTGCCATGGTTTCGGCGCTGACAATCCTTGGGCTGGACGATATGCTTGCGCGGTACGCCAGCTATGAAACTCTGGCCGACATTATTCGTCATCGTTTTGCTAATCCGCGAGACACGCTGAGAGAGCTGTTTTCTCGCCTCGCCTTCAATGTGTTATGCGGAAACACAGACGATCATGCGCGAAACCACGCAGCGTTCTGGGACGGCGTATCACTGACGCTAACACCCGCCTACGATATCTGCCCGCAGGGACGTACCGGAAACGAGGCGTCACAAGCGATGCGAATCTGCGGTGAGAACAATCTCAGTCAGCTCAAGACCTGTCTCCATGCTGCTCCAGGTTTTTTACTACCGGAACGGGAAGCCCGAGAGATTTTTGCGCATCTGATTCATGTCATCGAGACGCAATGGGATTGTGTTTGCGACGAGGCGTCACTAAGCCGCGTGGATCGTAATCTACTGTGGAGACGACAGTTCCTGAATCCATTTTCCATGATTTTGGATTAGGTACAGAAAGAGTTCCGCTCTCCAGGCGGACTATCTCTCTACTCCCAGTAAGTCCGGATACTGCATCGCATACTGCCGCCCCGCCATGCTCGCAAACTCAAGCGACAAATGATGGGGATCATAGAAAGCTGGTGTGCCGTTCTCCGCGGTAATCGCGCAAGTCTCCAGTTGGCGGTTCCGGCACAGCAGCGCCACACGATCTACAAAATGGTCTGTCAGGGCCATGATGTCCCGGTACATGGGCTGAGCCTCCGGTGCATCGGCAAAATAGGACACGTTGGCCGGATTGCGGCAGGCGGACGTTGAGCGCGCGGCATTGATCAGCCGCCAGCAATCGGTACGGATGTTGATATAGCCACCCATGGTGATCACCCGCAGTGCGGGATTGTACTGTTTGAGCTGGCGCAGTATCTCCACGTAGGGAGCCTTGTTATCCCGAAACGGCTTGTTGGCAACGTACAGAATCACGTCGAGGGACGCTGCTACTTCCGGTGATAGCAGCGTTGCCAGGCGCTCCCTGCAGTCATCGCTGACTGCAACACCCTTGGGGGCCAGTCCCGGGCAGGCATTGGTAGTGCCAAAGCGAATCAGGTTCACCGCTTCACCGCTATAGCCAGCGTGGAGGAAGTTGAAGCCGTCTGGCTCGTGGGAATTGCCAAAGACCAGCACCTGCAGCGGTTTGCTCGTATCACAGGACTCATGTGTTGCCAGTTGCTCGATGGGGCAGGCGTTGCGTATGTGGGTATAGCGGCGCTGCATACCATTTTTGATGGCGTCTGCTGTTAGCACCACATCCGGCTCGCGCCAGGCCCAGCCATCGCCGAGCCAGGCGCTCAAGGGTAGCGCTGCGACCAGCAACAGGCTGGCAAGAATTGTCGCGACCGGGCCGCGGTGCCACGGGCATTTTGCGTCGCTCTGCAGGGCATGACGGTGTGCTACGTTCACGGAACCTGTCAGGGCGTTCGATGCGGCTGTGTCGCGCTGGTAAAAGCGGCGCTCTACGCCGTAGTGCAGCAGACAGGTTGCGGCGACAATCGCTGGCGCAAGCAGGGCCTGGGCCAAAGCCGTCGGCTCCAGGCCCATCTCATAGCGGTATAGCGCGA
>JBHEPQ010000061.1:0-11216 GCA_046260215.1 Chromatocurvus sp. | reverse complement strand
GGGCTTCTACCAGCGACTCAGACTCTACACCGGCTGGCCTTTGTTGATCGGGTACTTCCTTCTGCCCTGGATCTCGGTGAACGGCCGTCAGGCCGTCTGGTTTGATCTGACCGAGCGTAAATTTCATATCTTCACACTGACGTTCTGGCCGCAGGATTTCCCCCTGCTTGCCTTCCTCCTGATTATCGCCGCCTTCGGCCTGTTTGCCGTGACTGTGGTGGCAGGACGGGTCTGGTGTGGCTATACCTGCCCGCAGACGGTCTGGACCAGCATTTTCATGTGGATCGAACAGAAGGCCGAGGGCAGTCGCAATCAGCGCATCAAGCTGGACAAGGCAGCCTGGAGTGTCGGAAAGGCGCTGCGCAAGACGACAAAGCATGGCGGCTGGTTGCTCGTCGCATTTGCCACCGGGATGACCTTCGTCGGCTATTTTTATCCCATCCGGGAACTCATAGTAGAACTGGCGACGTTGTCTACCGGCAAGTGGCAGGCCCTATGGACACTGTTCTTCACCCTCGCAACCTACATCAACGCCGGCTGGTTGCGCGAACAGGTGTGCACCTACATGTGTCCCTATGCGCGTTTCCAGTCGGTAATGTTCGACCGCGATACGCTGATCGTTTCTTACGACCCGGCCCGTGGCGAGCCCCGTGGTTCGCGCAAGCGCTCGGCCGACCCCGCGGCCCTCGGCCTTGGCGACTGCATAGATTGCGACCTGTGTGTTCAGGTCTGTCCCACGGGGATCGACATCCGACAGGGACTGCAGTACGAGTGCATCGGCTGTGCGCTGTGTATTGATGCCTGCGACTCGGTGATGGACAAGATGGGCTACGAACCAGGGCTCATTCGCTATACCAGCGAGAACGCGCTGGAGGGCAGGAAAACGCACTGGGCAAGACCGCGCGTCATCGGCTACATGGTGGTGCTCGCGCTGATGGTCGGCGTTTTCAGCTACAATGTACTGACGCGACTACCCCTGGAGATGACCATCATACGCGACCGCAATAACCTGTATGTCGAGACCCAGGACGGCAATATTGACAACATGTATCGCATCCAGCTGGTCAACATGGACACTCGGGGCCACACGTTCGATCTGGCGGTCAACGGTATTCCCGACGCGGAGATCATTGGCGACACCAACTACTCACTGGACGCCGGCCAGGTCCGCTCAATCACTCTGCGCGTTCGCGCGCAGCCGCAGAACCTCGACGCACCCGGCACCGAAATCACCTTTAAAGCCATTGCGAGCGACATGCCGTCCCTGCGTATCTCGGCCGAGAGTCGGTTCCTGAGGCCGATGTGATGCAGCCGTCACCCCTTCATGATTCGGATTGCGAGCCGTGGTACCGACAGTTCTGGCCCTGGTTCCTGATCGTACTGCCTGGCACTGTCGTCGTGGCCTCGATCGCCACTCTGATTATCGCGGTGACCGGCTCGGACGATCTTGTGGTGGACGAGTATTACAAGGATGGGCTGGCCATCAACCGGCAGCTCAAGCGGGAGGAGCGGGCCCGCAACCGCGGTTATCGCGCCAATGTAGCAGTTGGCGAGGAGCAGGTCGTCGTCGTTACCGAGGCCTTGCCGGCCGTCGCGGAGCTGCGCCTGCTGCTGTCGCACCCCATGGAGGCCGACCGCGACACCAGGATAGATCTGCGCCGCAGCGGCCCCGAGCGCTACGCGGCCACCTTGCCTGCTGCCGTCGGCGACAACTGGCATTGGCTGCTGGATGCCGGAGACAGCAGTGACTGGCGACTCACCGGGGTTATCGATGGAACGCGGACTGGCGCGTATCGCTCTGCCCCACGCTGAGACCTTCATGCCGACGGGTACGCGGCAGCTGAAGCAGGCCACGCCATCGCAGCAGCGTTGCTTCCACTGCGGCGATGATGTCCCCGAGGGCAGCGATTTTCGTCTGGTCATAGGCGGTGAGGCACGCGACATGTGCTGCCCTGGCTGTCGCGCCATTGCGCAGCTCATCGCCGACAGCGGCATGACCCGCTTCTACGCCCAGCGCACCGAATATAACCAGCGCCCGGCCGAAGACCTGCCAGGCACAGGGGACGACGAGCAGTACCGACTCTATGACGACGAAGCGCTGGCCAGCACCTTCTCCGCGGTAGACGAGGATGGCCTCACGCACGCCCGTCTGCTACTGGGCGGCATGACCTGCGCAGCGTGCACCTGGCTCATCGAGCAGAGCCTGGCACAACTCGCGGGCATTCGCAGTGCCACGGTCAACCTGTCCCAGTCCCGACTGGACGTGATACTCGATCGACAACAGCTGTCGCTCAGCCAACTCTTCACCCGCGTGGCGGCCCTCGGCTACAGCGTGCAACCCTTCCACGCGAACGCTCACCGCGAGCAGATGCGCCGCGATTATCGCGGCGACCTGCGCCGACTGTCGGTGGCGGGCATCGGTATGATGCAGGTCGGGATGTTTGCTATCGCCCTGCACGCCGGCGATCTGCAGGGCATTGCCAGAGAATACGAGCAGCTGCTGCGGGTGGTCAGCCTCGGAGTTACTGCGTTTGTCGTTGCCTTTTCCGCGCGTCCTTTTTTTGCCAGTGCCTGGCGACATCTGTGCCAGGGCGCCCTGGTCATGGACCTGCCGGTAGCGCTCGCAATCGGTCTGGCCTTTGGCGCCAGTGTCTACGCCACGGTCACCGGAAGCGGACAGGTGTACTTCGATTCCGTGGTCATGTTCACGTTTCTGTTGCTGCTGGCCCGCTTCGCGGAAAAACGTGCACGTCTCGCCGGCAGCCTCGACTGGTTCGATGCGGAATCGGCGTTGCCCGATGCCGTTCTGATCCGAAATGGCAATGACTGGCAGCGACAGCCCAGGAAGGTGTTGAAGCCCGGGGATCGTGTTCTGGTCAGGGCGGGCGACACAGTCCCGATTGACGGCGTGGTCGGATCGGGTGACAGCGCCGTGCGCGAGGACGCATTCAGCGGCGAATCGCTTCCGCGTCCGGTAACACCCGGTGACACAGTCTATGCCGGCACCGTCAATACTGACGCCGCCCTGGACATTACTGCGAGCGTAAGCTACCTCGACACCCGTCTCGCCGCGTTGCAGGAGTCCATTGAGACCGCGTCCGCAGAGAAGCCACCCATCGCGCAGATCGCGGACCGCGTCGCCGGCTGGTTCATTGGCGGCATCCTCCTGGCCACGGCATCCACCGCCTGGGTCTGGTACCGCATCGCACCGGACCAGGCATTGTGGGTCGCACTTTCTGTGCTGGTCATCAGCTGCCCCTGCGCTCTTGCACTGGCAACCCCGGCGGCGCTCAGCAACGCGGCAAATGCCCTGCGTCGCGGCGGCGTGCTGGTGCGCGGTGAAGGCGCACTGGAGTCAATTGCCAGTGTCAGTCATGTACTGTTCGACAAAACCGGCACTCTGACCCGGGGCGAACTGACGATCGGCCGGGTTGTCAGCATCAGTGACGTCCCCGATACCGGGGTGCTGTCGATCGCAGCCGCACTGCAGCGCTACGCAAACCACCCGATCGCGCGGGCATTTACCGACATTGCGCCGTCGCCTGATATCGACGACGTGCGTTACGAGGTAGGTCGCGGGGTTTCCGGCACCTGGCGCGGTATCACCTGCCGCATGGGTGGTGTGGATTATTGCCGGGAAATCGCGCCCGGGCTGTCCGAGCCACCACAGAGCACGGGCTACTGGATTGCCCTGTGTGCACAGGATCAGCCTCTGGCCTGGATCGGACTTGAGGATACGCTGCGTAGCGAGGCAATTGAGGTGACGACCGCACTACAATCCCGGGGCGCAATCCTGGAACTGGTCACGGGAGATCACTCACCACAGGGCCAGGCCATGGGCAGCGCGCTGCACTTCGATAGCATCCACACCGGCATGACGCCGAAGGACAAGAGCGCCCACGTCGCCGCGCTCCAGGCCGGCGGCGCCACGGTACTGATGATTGGTGATGGACTGAACGATGCGCCGGTGCTGCGCCGTGCCAACGCCTCCATTGCCGTGGCCGGCGCCACCGACCTGGCGCGCACGCAGGCCGACTTCGTGGTCATGGATGGCGACCTGCATCGCATTATTACCATCATTAACAAGGCGCAGCAGTGTCGCCGAACCCTCTACCAGAATCTCGCCTGGGCACTCGGCTACAATTGCGTGGGTATTCCGCTTGCGGCACTTGGCTATGTACCACCCTGGGCTGCAGCTATCGGCATGTCACTGAGTTCTCTGCTGGTGGTGGCCAATTCATTGCGCCTGGCGAAAAAGCCACGGCGATCGGAACGGGGAGTGATCAATGGATAGCCTGTACCTTCTGATACCGATTGCCCTGATATTCTGCGTGATTGCCATTCGCCTGTTGCTCTGGGCGATCGATGACGGACAGTACGAGGACCTGGATAAAGAGAGCTGGCGCATCCTGGCCGACGATGACGTAAATAAAGCACCAGTGGACAGGCAGGATAAAGCCGGTGGCGCGCAAGAGGATACCCGAAGTGGATAGCATCAGCCTGGCTGCCGCGCTGGCTATCGGGCTTGCAGGTGCCGGGCACTGCCTGGGCATGTGCGGCGGCATCGCCGCCGCCGTTGGCCTCGGAGGCAGGGCGGCACCGGGCACGACCATTGCCTATCACGCGGGCCGCATCAGCAGCTATACACTGCTTGGCGCCCTGCTGGGCCTGATCGCCGGCAGTATACAGCTCGCAGCCTGGACGCTGGGCCTGCGTTACCTTGCCGGGTTTCTGCTGATTGCCATGGGCCTGTACATTGCTGACTGGTGGCGCGGGCTGACCTACCTGGAGCGCGCCGGTGCCGTGCTCTGGCGTCCAGTGCAGCACTTCTCCAAACGCTGGCTACCCGTCAAGCGCGCACGCGACGCCTACGCTCTCGGGCTGGGCTGGGGTCTCATGCCCTGCGGCCTAATTTACAGCGCATTGGCGTATGCGCTCACCGCGCAGAACGCGCTGCACTCGGCGAGCCTGATGCTGGCCTTTGGCGTCGGCACCCTGCCGGCGATGCTGGGTGCAAGTTTCGCTGCCGGCCATGTCAGTGGCATCCTCAGGAGCCGGGGCTTCAAGACGGTGGTCGCGGTACTGATGATTGGTTCCGGCCTGTGGACGCTCTACCTTACCTATGCACATGGCAGTCACCTGCTGCAGCGCGACATCATGCCGGATGCAGCGGCACCTGCGGCGCCGGCAACGATGGAGCATTCACACCACGGATGAAATGGGCGACGACGGGGTATCGCCGCCGGGGCAGCCTCAGAACCTGTAGGCAATGCCGATGTTATAGACCCAGGGGTTTATATCGACGTCGAAGCTGACGGTACCGACATCGGTGACCACATCAGCAGTGGACTCAATATTGAGATACCAGACTCCCGCGTTCAGCATCCACCTGTCATTCAGCGGGATGTCAACGCCCGCCTGCGCAGCGTAGCCAAAGGAATCGTCCAGATCCAGGCGCGCTGATTCTGCTCCGATCACGCTACCGAGGGCATCCGATAACGCAGGGTCGATGTCCTCGTCGAAAATATACGTATAGTTCACGCCAAGGCCCACGTAAGGCTGCCAGCCGGCCTGACCACCGCGGGGATACCACTGCATGCTCAGGGTGGGCGGCAGGTGCTTGATGGTGCCGGCGTCGATGCCCAGGTCGGGTACATCGATGTCGTGTTCGAAGGGTGTCGCCGCCAGGAGTTCCACAGCCCAGTTATCTGTCACCATGAAAGCGCCTATCAGGCTCAATTGCGTATCGTCGTCAACCGCAACGCCGGCAGGGAGCGTCGTCAGCGGATCTGTCGGTAGAACGATCGCGTCGCTGTCATCATTGGGTGCCACGGTAACGATGCCCGAGCGCAGGATAATGTCGCCGGCTTCATGCGCCAGCGTACTATTCACCAGGGCGCAACCCAGTGTCAGGGGTGCAACGATCGCTGTCAGGGTCTTCATGCTATTCTCCTGTTTTCAGGCGCCGACGGCGCCCACTGAACGAAAGGATAACCGCAGTCAGCATCCGGTACATTGACATCAGTCAAGTCGTCGCCGCATGTCGAAGACAATCGTAACCATGACCTATCGATTCCCGGACAAGCCGACTCCAGACACCCCGCACAGTCTGCATTTTTTACGGCGACACCGATACGGTTGCGCGCTTCTTTCGCTGCTGCTGCTTTTGCTTGAGCCCGGGATCGGCAGCAGCGAACCGCGCCAGCAGATCAGTGCAACATCGCCCGGCGTGCTGTTGAGTGTCGGTCGGCTGCTGGTGCCCGGGCGGCGCTTCGAGGAGGGGCATCAGCGACACTACCGGGAATCCTGCAGCGCAACCCTGCTGGCCTCTGCAGACGACAAGCCTGCCTCGCTGATTCTCACCGCCTGGCACTGTCTTGAACACCATACAGATCTCACCGATGACATCACCTTCGCTATCAGGTCACTCTCAGGAGCTAGCCTGCGACGTCTAGCAAAGCCGATGTCGAGCGGCGGGGGCATGCGCGCCGACTGGGCCCTGATGCGGCTTCAGGAACCGATTCCCGTCGCAATGGCAAGAGGCGCAACGCTTTCCCGGGGCGGCCTGCCGGAGCCCGATAGCGCCGTTATCATGGCGGGGTATTCCAGGGACAGCGGACTGGGCGGTGCTGGCAAAGTGTTGACATTCCATCGCGACTGTCGGGTGCTTGCGCACAGCGACAACGACATTGCGACCGATTGCCTGGCCTATCGCGGTGCCTCGGGCGGCGCGGTGTTCAGCGCCAACAACGACCGGCTGCTGGGTGTGATTTCCCGCGGAGATAGCCGGGAGAGCAGCATTTTCGTGCCGCTGTCACGCATACCCGAGCGCCTGAAAAAAGGCCTAGCCAACGACTGAAGCGCTACGCCCCTGGTGCCTGCTGGACGCGCAATCCGCGCCGAGATGCGATTCACCACGGCGCCGCGCCAGCTCCACCTGTTTATGTCTTTCCGCAAAGCGGGTCTTCTGGTCATCCGTCAAGCGATCGAAGCACCCGGGGCAGCAGACGCCCTTCTGATAATGTGCTGACTGCTTGTCCTGCTGCGTGATGGGACGCCGGCAACCATGGCACTGGTCATACTCACCTTTCTCCAGCCCCTGATTGACCGACACCCGATTGTCAAAAACGAAGCATTCACCCTGCCAGGTACTTTCCTGTTCCGGCACTTCCTGCAGATACTTGAGAACGCCACCACGCAGATGGTAGACGGTGTCGAAGCCCTGATCGAGCAGAAAGGACGAGGCTTTCTCACAGCGAATACCGCCGGTACAGAACATGGCAACCTTGCGATGACGCGACGGATCCAGATTCGACCGCACCCACTCCGGGAATTCGCGGAATGAGGTCGTGCCTGGATTCAGGGCACCGCGAAACGTGCCAATCCCGCATTCATAGTGATTGCGCGTATCGACCAGCACCACGTCGGGATCGTTCACGACCGTGTTCCATTTGCCCGGGTCGACGTAGGTTCCCACGCGTGAATTGGGATCTATCCCCGGCACACCCATGGTCACGATTTCCCGCTTGAGCTTGACCTTCATGCGGTAGAACGGCATCGACCCGTCTTCGCTCTCCTTGTGCTCCAGATCAGAAAGCCGCGGGTCGCGACGTAGCCAGGCCAGGACCGCGTCAATCCCGGCCCGGTCTCCGGCAATCGTTCCGTTGATGCCTTCCCCGGCAAGCAACAGCGTGCCGCGAAGGCCATGGCGCAGGCACTCTGCCAGCAGCGGCTCGCGCAGCTCGCGAAAGTCCTCCAGCCGGGTGAACCTGTACAACGCAGCGACCACAACGCTCATGATTCGGGTGACCCGCTGTCATCTGCCTTGCTGCCACCCATGCACGCAGGAGATGCCGGCGCAGCCTGCGGGCGCTCGGCCCATTCCTGCGGCGTGTAGGTATGCAGGGCGAGCGCATGTACCGGACCCTCCAGCTCATCAGCCAGTTCGGCATACACAGACTGATGCCGCGCGACCTGTCGCTTGCCCGCAAAGGCCGGGCTGACGACTACCACCCGGAAATGTGTTTCCGAGTCCGGCGGTACGCTGTGCATGTGACTTTCATTGGCCAGTTCCAGCCATGTCGGTGCAAGACCGCGCTCAAGCTTAACCCTGATTGTGTCGGCAACTGTCATGTTTCCTCCTGTCTGACCGTGTATTATAGCCTTGGGATGCCTCGCATGATAAGACATCCCAGGGATAAGGGTTGGCAGGTGAAAGCGGTGCTGCAGGAAATGTACAACATTTATTTTTCAGGCGACATTGCCGAGGGAGAGGTTCTGGAGGACGTTCGCCGCAGGGTAGGCGCACTGTTCAATGCCAGGGAGGCCACCCTCGACAAGCTGTTCTCGGGCCGCAAGCAGCTCATAAAGCGCAATTGCAGCCACGAAGAGGCACTCAAATATCGGGATGCCATGCGGCGGGCAGGTGCCCTGGCGACGCTGGCACCCGCTGATTCGACGGCCACAACTGATCCGACGGCGAACGCAAGCCAGGGCGCCCCCGACCGGCACCCGCCGGACCCGGCTGATAGCCGGTCCGGGGCCGCCGGCGAAAGTCAGGGACCGGCCGGTTTCTCGCTTGCGCCAGCGGGCACGGAAGTCCTGCTGCCCACAGAAAGGCACACGCCTGCAGACGCCACGGTGGCCCTGCCTGCTTTCACGGTAGCGCCCGCAGGCGAGCGCCTGGCCGAACCGCGGCCAGCGGCACCCCCCCCTCCTGACACGTCGCATATCAGCGACTCGGAGATCGGCGATGCCCTGCCAGGACTGTCGCGGTCGGCGCCGCCGTCGCCACCCGACACGTCCGGGCTGTCGCTTGCCGAAGTGGCTGCGGGCCTGCTGGAAGAACGCCTCCGAAACCATGACCACCCGGCACCACCCGCAACAGACCACCTGTCTGTCGAGTCAACGGATCATGAGTAAGCGGGATGCGACAGACATCAGCGCGCCGCCACCCGGCCTTCCGCGACGCCTTATGGCATCGGTCTATGACACGTTCCTGGTACTTCCCATCATCATGCTTGGCGTCGCTATCGGCATGGGCCTGTACACGGCCCTGACGCGCCTGCTGGGTGGCACGGTCAGCGATGAACCATTGGCGGCCTGGGCCGTTCGCGGCATCGCCGTGTTGGTGGTCGCGGTTTTTTTTACCGCTTTCTGGCGCAAGAGCGGCCAGACGCTGGGGATGCAGGCCTGGCGCATCAAACTTGTTCCACTGCCGGGCAAGCATCTGACCACCAGTCGCTGCCTGCTGCGCTGCGCAGCCGCGCTTCTTTCGCTGGGGTGTCTGGGCATGGGCTATCTCTGGTGCCTGATAGACCGCAATGGTCGTTACTGGCATGACTATCTGTCGGGTACGACGCTCATCATGCTCCCGAAAAAAGCGAAGGGCGCATCGGGAGGATAAGTACCCTTCACGTGCCAGCGGTTCAGTTGCGCAGCGGATCGCCGTACACTATGCCTTTTTACACGTCCCAACATCCCAGAAGGAAGTGTTTCATGCCCAAATTCAGTGTAAGCGCCCGTGCTCTCAAGGACGGCGGTAGCGCCAAAACCCAGTGCGCCATTCTCCCGGTATTTGCCAATGGCAAACCTGGCGCTATCGGCGCGCAGCTTGATACCGCGCTCAACGGGCTCATCAGTTCGGCGCTGGCAATAGGTGACTTTTCGGGCGCACAGGGCAAGACGCTCATGCTGCCTGGCAGCGGCGCGGTCAAGCGCGTTCTACTGGTGGGCCTGGGCAGTGAAAATAAATTCGATCGCACGGCGCAGCGCAGCTTCTGTGACGCCGCGGGCAAGGCACTGAAGCACACCGAAGCGCGTGATGCGCTCGCCATCCTGAACGATCTTCCGTTCACAGATGAGGACGATGCAGCGGCCTGTTGCGAGGATCTCGCCCGCGCCATCATTGTCCACCGTTATCACTATACCGAGACCGTAAGCAAAAAGCCCCGGCCCACGAAGCTCGCCAGGCTGTCTGTATCACCTTCGGAACTCCTGCCCGCGGCGCGCGCCCGCAGCGCACTGGAGACCGGGATCGCCCTCGGCAAGGGCGTCAACACCGCGAGGGAACTGGGCAATCTGCCAGGTAATATCTGCACGCCGGAATACCTCGCCAAGGAAGCACGCAAACTGGCACGCAAACACGAGCGCGTCACCACCAGGATTCTGAACGAAAAACAGATGGGCGAACTTGGTATGGGCTCGTTGCTGTCCGTGTCCGCCGGCAGCGACCAACCGGCCCGGATGATCGTCATGGAGTACAAGGGCGGCAAGCGTGGCGACGCGCCCCAGGTGCTGGTGGGCAAGGGCATCACCTTCGACACCGGGGGTATTTCAATCAAGGCCGGCGCCAAGATGGACGAGATGAAGTATGACATGTGCGGCGCCGCCAGCGTTCTCGGTACGCTCGAGGCCGTGTGCGACCTGGGGCTCGGCATCAACGTTGTAGGTATCATTGCCGCAGCCGAGAACATGCCCAGCGGTCGTGCCACCAAGCCAGGGGATGTGGTCACCTCCATGTCCGGTAAAACGATCGAGGTGTTGAACACGGATGCCGAGGGCCGTCTGGTGCTTTGCGATGCGTTGACCTACGTCGAACGTTTCAAACCCGCTGCGGTCATCGACATGGCGACTCTGACCGGTGCCTGCGTCGTCGCGCTCGGCTCACACGCGAGCGCCCTGTACGCCAACGACGACACACTGGCAGAGCAGCTTTTGAAGGCCGGCACCGACAGCCACGACCGGGCATGGCGGATGCCATTGTGGGATGAATATCGCAAGCAGCTGCACAGCAATTTTGCGGACCTTGCCAACATCGGCGGGCCGGAAGCCGGCAGCATCACGGCAGCCTGCTTCCTGGCGCAGTTTGCCGGCAACTATCCCTGGGCCCATCTGGACATCGCCGGAGCCGCCTGGAACAGTTCGCCCAAGGGCGCCACCGGTCGGCCGGTCGCTCTGTTACTGCGCTATCTGCAACAGCGCATCAGTGCCTGATGGCCCACTGGTGACGCGGGTCGGTTTTTACGTTGTACAGGCGCAGGCACCCGGCAAACGCCTGCAGGTGGCTGCGCGGCTCGCCGACAAGGCGTTCCAGCGCGGCCACGCCATATTTTTCAACTGCGCTTCACAAGCCCAGGCAGACGACATGGATGAGGAGAAATACTCCCTGATTCTCGCTAACCCACCGTTTGCCGGCAGCCTGGATTACGAGTCCA
>JBHEPQ010000055.1:0-10554 GCA_046260215.1 Chromatocurvus sp. | reverse complement strand
GCAACGCTACCTGGGTGCACTGGCACATCTCGGGATTCCGGCGCTGGCACGGCCTGGCTATCTCCTGCGGCGCGGCATACATCAGCTCGGGTGATGGCTCGGGTGATGGATTAGCAGAGCCCTGCTACCGACGCAGGAAGGTCAGCATCCAGCGACCGATACGCTCCGTTTCCGGATTTTCAGCCAGTGAGTCCATCCCCGCGCGATAAACCTCTTCACCAATCGCTTCGCGCCGGTACTGCATGAGTTCCCGTGAATAGTCGGGCATGAACTCCGGATGACCCTGGAGAGTCAGGATATGGTCGCCGATCTGGCAGACGGCGTATTTGCAGAAGTCGCTTCCAGCGAGCACCTCCGTGCCGGGCGCCACGTCGTCGACCTGGTCCTGGTGACTGACGAGAATCCTGAACTCGGCATCGCCAGCGTCAAACCAGTCCGGCCTGCCGTAGAAGCGGTGGCGATGCAGACCCACGCCCCAGCCCAGCAATGAGCGGCGTACTTTGCCGCCCAGGGCGTGCGCGATCATCTGGTGACCGAAACATATCCCCAGCGTCTTTTTGTGCCGCGCGTGCAGTTCGCGGACAAACGCCGACAGTCGATGTATCCAGGGTTCGTCGTCGTAGACACTGCTTTTACTGCCGGTAATCAGATAGGCATCCACCTCGTCGATATCCTCGGGATATTCTTCACGCTCGACGTGGTAAACCCTGAACTCCAGCGATGGATCCATCCCGCCGAGCAGCGCAATGAACATGTCGGGATACTCACCAAAGCGGGCGGACCACTCGGGGCGGACCGTATCCGTACGTAGAATGCCTAATTGCATACTGAAGCAGCTCGGCTACGGCATCACTTGTCAGCGGCGTCGAACACCAGGTGCGCTGACACGGGAACGGAGCTGCTGATTGAGGCAAGACCAGCAACTTCCTTCAGCGCCGTAACGCCTGCGCCGAGGTCAAAGTCTCCGGCGTCGACGACAATCGGCTCGCGCGTCGCCACATGTAGACTGCCGTCGTCGTCAACGCTGACCAGCACCGCCGCGTCGTAGTCTGCACTGCTGCCGTGCAGCGCCACGGTAAACGGCATGGTCACCACGGTCGGGGCCCTGCCCGCCTGCGCAATGACATCGGGATCGACCGTCGTCGTAATGCTGGCAGACGGGAATGTGCCGGTCTCGAACAGCATCTCGCGCATGCGACTGTTGCGAATCGGAATCGCGGTTTCGACGCTGTCGAGGTCGATGTCGACCCGTGCCTGGCCGTCATCGCCAACAGAACCGGCCAGCGACGTAAAGGTGTGCGACTCGCCCACCGACGCGTTCTTGACCGAGATAAAACTCAGCCTCGAGCGCTCGCCGTCGAGATCCCACTGCGCACTGGCGGCGCTGACAAAAAAGGCCAGCGCGGCGCCCAGACATGTCTTCAGCCAATGATATCCTGTGGGCTTCATCATAGGTTGCTCCTGTATGTTGATTTCGCGATCGTCGGCTGACCGCTTCAGGTGAGCACTTCGGCGAGATCACCCTTGGACTCCAGCCACGTCTTGCGATCGCCCGATCGCTTCTTGGCCAACAGCATATCCAGCATCTTACTGGTCCCGTCATCGGCATCCAACACGAGACGCACCAGGCGACGGGTGTCCGGTGCCATGGTGGTCTCGCGCAGCTGCAGCGGATTCATCTCGCCGAGGCCCTTGAAACGCTGCACATTGACCTTGCCACGCTTCTTTTCAGCCTCGATACGCGCCAGCACACCCTGCTTCTCGCTCTCGTCCAGCGCGTAGTACACCTCTTTACCGACGTCGATGCGATACAGCGGCGGCATGGCCACAAAAACATGGCCGCTGGTGACCAGTGGCCGGAAATGGCGCACAAACAGGGCGCAGACCAGCGTGGCGATGTGCAGGCCATCGGAATCCGCATCCGCGAGAATACAGACCTTGGCATAGCGCAGCCCGCTCAGGTCATCGCTGCCCGGGTCTATTCCCAGCGCCACCGAAATATTATGCACCTCCTGTGAGGCCAGCACTTCCTGGGGATCGACCTCCCAGGTATTGAGAATCTTGCCACGCAGCGGGAGGATGGCCTGGAATTCCCGGTCGCGGGCCTGCTTGGCCGAGCCCCCGGCAGAATCACCCTCCACCAGAAACAGCTCGGAACGGGCTGGATCCTCCCCCGAGCAGTCCGCCAGCTTGCCCGGGAGAGCAGGTCCCGCGCTTATTTTCTTTCGAGCGACCTTTTTGGACGAGCGCAGCCGTCGCTGGGCGGTGTTGATACACAGTTCCGCCAGACGCTCTGCATCACCCGTGTGCTGGTTGAGCCACAGGCTGAAGGCGTCCTTGGCGATACCCGCGATAAAACCCGCCGCCTCGCGGGAGGACAGCCGCTCCTTGGTCTGTCCTGAGAACTGTGGATCGCTGAGCTTTGAGGAAAGCACGTAGCAGCAGCGCTCCCAGATATCCTCCGGCGTCAGCCTGACCCCCCGGGGCAGCAGGTTGCGCAGCTCGCAGAACTCCCGCATGGCCTCCAGCAGACCGCTGCGCAGACCGTTGACGTGGGTGCCGCCCTGGGCGGTGGGAATCAGGTTGACATAGGACTCCGCCACCAGTTCACCGCCCTCGGGCAGCCACTGCACCGCCCAGTCGACCCCGGCATCGGCGCCGCTGAAAGACCCCGTGAAGGGCTCCTCGGGAACACAGGGGAAACCCCGGGTAGCATCCGCAAGGTAATCTGTCAGGCCGTCTTCGTAGCACCACTCCTCGCTCTCACCCTTCTTCTCATCGCTGAAGCGAACGCGCAGCCCGGGACACAACACCGCCTTGGCACGCAGCACATGCACCAGCCGCGGCACGGAAAAATGGATCGAGTCGAAGTACTGCGGGTCGGGCACGAAGCGCAGGCTGGTACCGGTATTGCGCCTGCCGCAGCTATCGATCACCTCGAGATCGCTGGTCTTGTGACCGCCGGAAAATCGCATGCGATAGACCTTGCCGTCGCGGCGTACCGTCACCGTCAGCTCCTGCGACAGCGCATTCACCACCGAGACACCGACACCGTGCAGACCTCCGCTGAACTGGTAGCTCCTGGAAGAAAACTTGCCGCCGGCATGCAGCGTCGACAGGATGACCTCCACCCCGGAGCGGCCCTCACCGGTGTGAAGGTCTACCGGCATCCCACGGCCGTTGTCAGTCACCGTGACCCCGCCATCGGCATGCAGGACCAGGCCGATCTCGCTGGCGTGGCCGGCCAGCGCCTCGTCCACGCTGTTGTCGATAACCTCCTGCGCAAGATGATTAGGGCGGCTGGTGTCGGTATACATGCCCGGGCGCTTGCGCACCGGATCCAGTCCGGTGAGGACTTCAATGTCCTGGGCTGTGTAGTCGCTCATAATATGACCCGTTGCAGAGAGTTACAGATAGCCGTTGGAGTCGAGATCGACCTCAAAGCTCACGTCCCGGACACGGGATACGCCGGTATGCAGGCGGCCATCGGCATGCAACTCCAGCCAGCGATAGCCCGGAGCGCAGTCGTCCAGGGAAAAATTACGCTGCCCGGGTCGAAACTGTACACAGGTAGACGGTGTGCTCATCAGCTGCATGGCACCGCGCTCGCGGTCGTACTGCTGGTGTACATGGCCCCAGAGTACCCCGCGCACGGCGGGAAAGGCATCCACAGTGCTGAAAAACGCGGTCGCGTCTGCAACCATCTGCTGGTCCAGCCAGCTGCAGCCAATGGGCACCGGCTGGTGGTGCAGACACACCAGGCTGTACAGGCCATCTGCAGCCGCCGCCGACAACAATTGCTGCAGACGGTCCAGCTCTGCATGACCGAGGTGACCGCCGACCCGCCCCGGAAGCTGCGAATCGAGCATGACGATCTGCCATCGCCCCACCCGGATCTCGCTGGGGAGCCGTTCTGCGCCGGCAACTGACAGCATCAGCTCGCGATTGTCGTGGTTGCCTGGCAGCCACACATCCACTGCCTCGAGACCCGCAAAGTAGTCCAGCAGTCGTTCGTAGGCGGCGCGCTCACCGTGGTTCGAGAGGTCACCGGTGCCCAGCACAAGGTCAATCACCGGCTGCTCACGCCTTACCAGATCAAGCACGGCCTGCAGCGAGCGGTCGGTGTCCATCCCCAGCAGCTTGCCGTTGCCATCACCCTGCAGGTGTGTATCCGTCAGCTGAACCACGCGCACAGTATCACCCGAGTGCGCCAGCTCTCGCGACGGCTTGCTGGAACGCTGGTTCCCGGACACGGCTATACCTGCGGGGTCCGGCGCAGAGTGCCGGGGAAACTCGCCAGGCCATTGGCAAGGCAGTGCTCCAGCCAGTCGGCGAGGAAGCGATTCTGCTGGTTTTTCTCATCCTGCTGGTGCATCGCCGGGTTCGGATAGGCGTAGCGTGCCTGCACCGCTCCACTGGCCTGGAACGAGCCGACCTCGAGCATCCCCGCGTCGTGGTAGGCCCGCAGCTCCATCTGCAGCGGCGCCAGCCAGGCCCTGGCGAGTGGACGCGAGCAGATGCGGAATATTGTGGTGTAGCGACTGCGCTCAATCACTTCAATCGAGACGCGCTCGTCTGCAAGCGCAAACTCCCTGCGGTTGCTGACCTCATAGGCAGGAAACAGCCGCATCATACGGGCGTAATTTGCTTCGCAAACCGCGTGCAATCCTGTCAGGTCTACTGTGTAACGCTGTCTGGTCATGATGGTTGAGTGCGCCGGAGCTCTCCGGATTGGGAACAGCGCCGAAGTGTAACACCTGTTAAGTGCCGCGCCAGCGACGCCCGGGCTTTTGTTAACTGCAGCACATGCGCGCAATTCCGCCTCCTGCTACACTTGCGCTGGGTTTACCAATATCTCTACAGGACGCACCACCGATGCAGACTCGCGCAGCGATCTCACTGCTCTTAGCACTGGCATTCTGCGCCCAGGCAGCGCGCGCCGATTCCCTGCGGGACATATACGAAATGGCGCTGGAGAACGATGCCCAGCTGCGCTCGGAGCAGGCCCAGTACCGGGCGACGCTGGAGACCGAGAAGACGGCGCGCTCGGCGCTGCTGCCGCAGGTCACCGGCAGCTACGACTACACCGACAACGAGCGCATCTCGGATCAGGAGAACGTTTCTGTCGACCCTGCCACCGGGCAGATCGGTGTCACACCGACGTCCACCCGGCTGGAGACGGAACAGTATGGTTATACTTTTTCCCTGCAGCAGGCGATTTTTGACCTGCCCGCCTGGTTTACCTTCCAGTCCGGCAAGGAAATCACGCGTCAGGCAGAAGCCACCTTTGCCGCCAACCAGCAGAACCTGATTCTGCGCGTGGTCGAGGCCTATCTTGAGGTCCTGCGCACCCAGGACAACCTGGAGGCCACCCGCGCCCAGGAACGTGCCTTCGAGCGCCAGCTGGAGCAGACACAGCAGCGCTTTGACGTCGGGCTGATTGCCATTACCGACGTGCACGAGGCGGAAGCCGCCTACGATCTCGCCCAGGTCAACCGCATTGTCGACGAGAACAATGTGAACGTGGCACTCGAGCGACTGTCGGTGCTTACCGGGCGCCGCCACAGCAACCTCGATATCCTCGACGAGGACTTCGATATCAGGAAACCCGAACCGCTTGATCGTTCGGCCTGGGTCGAGTTCGCGCTGACCAACAACTTCAATCTCAAGGCCGCCAGGTACGCCGAGGAAGCCGCGCGCCAGAGCGCCAAAGCCAGCAGAATGGCGCACGCACCGACCCTGCGCGGCTCGGCAAACTACTCCGATCTGGAAACCGAGGGCCTGCTCGAGCGCACGCCGAGAACCCCTTTTGACGCATCGCCGGACAGCCAGACAGAAAACACGACGTTCGGCCTGTCTCTTGAGGTTCCGCTGTTCTCCGGTGGCAGGGTCAGCGCCGAGCGGCGCCGCGCCGCGCAGGAGTTCATCGGTGCCCGCGAGGATCGCATCAACCTGTCACGCAATACGGTGACCAATGCGCGCTCCCTGCACATGACGGTTCTCAGTGATGTCGCGCGCGTCGCGGCGCGGCGCCAGAGTATCGTTTCTTCCCAGAGCGCGCTGGATGCCACCCAGGCGGGTTACGAGGTGGGGACGCGCAACATCGTGGATGTGCTGAACGCGCAGAACACGCTGTTCGCGGCACAGCGGGATTACGCCAATTCCCGCTACGACTACGTCCTCAACATGCTGCGCCTGAAAGAGCAGGCGGGGCTGCTCAGCCCGGAAGACATCTACGCCCTGGACAGCGCCCTGCAGGATCCGCCGGCGCCTACCGCCTCGGGCAATTCCGCACGCTAGTCCGCTGGCTAGTCCCTGCGCTGGAGAGGCAACAGACGCCGCACCAGCGTCTCGATCCGCTGGCGGGCACCGCGATTGGCCTGCACCGCTTCACGCCCGGCGGCGCCCATAGCCTTGCGTGTTTCGAGGTCCCGGGCCAGTTCCTGAAGCGCCGCTCCAAGCGCTGCGCCGTCGGCTACCAGGCGCAGGGAACCGCGGTCCAGAAGCAGATCCCTTACCGCGGCAAAGTTGAACAATGAAGGTCCCGACAGCACGGGTATACCCAGAGCCGCGGGTTCCAGCAGGTTGTGCCCGCCCCGCGGTACCAGGCTGCCGCCGACGAAAGCGACATCGGCCGTGCCCAGAAGCAGGAACAGTTCACCGACCGTATCGCCCAGCAGAACGTCTGTCCTCGTGCCCGGCGCTTGCGCCAGACTGCGGCGGCAGGTTCGCCATCCGGCTGCCCGGCATAACGCAAAAACCGCTTCGAAGCGCTCGGGGTGCCGGGGTACAAGCAGCAGCAGTGCCGTAGGAACATCGCGGCGCAGCATGGCAAAGGCTGCCAGGACCGCTTCGTCCTCCCCAGCGTGTGTACTCGCCGCCGCCACCAGGAACCGATCGGCACTGCCCCACTCGAGCAGCAGTGCACGAACGCGCGCGGCAAAGTCATCGCCGGGATCGATATCGAACTTGATATTGCCGCAAACGCTGAGGCGGGCCGCCGGCACGCCGAGAGCGGCGAAGCGGGTGGCGTCATCCGGCGACTGGCAGGCCACATGACTGACGCAGGACAGCATGTCGCGGCCAAACCGTCCCAGCCGGGCATAGCCACGCCGGGAACGCTCGGACAGCCGCGCATTGGCGAGAAGTACCGGGCAATCACGTTGCCGGCAGGCATGCAGCAGATTGGGCCACAGCTCGGTTTCCACCAGCAGCAGCAGACGCGGTGGATAACGTGCCATAAAGCGATCGACGGAGCCCGGCGTATCCAGCGGTGCGTAGGCATGCAGCACGCGATCGCCGAACAGGGCGAGTACCTGATCCGAGCCGGTCGGCGTGGTTGTGGTGACCAGCACAGGCACCCCGGAAAATTCCGCCAGCAGAAACTCCACCAGCGGTCGCGCGGCGAGCGTTTCACCGAGGGAGACGGCGTGCAGCCAGATAACGCGCTCCGGGTCAGAGCGCGCCCTGCCGCCCCCGCGCACGGGCGCAAAACCGAGTCGTTCACCCAGGCGCTGTCGGTAGGCAGGCGTCCTGCGCGAACGCCAGATCATGCGCAGCAGCACCAGCGGCAGGAGCAGACGGAAAACCGCGCTATACAGGTGTCGCATGCAGGAATCGGCCAGTGCGGTGGATACCTATCAGCATATCGACGCGCCGACGTCCTTGCCAGCGTTGGCGAAAGAGGCTAGCGTCGCGCGCCCTGTCCAAAGCTCCCGGAGCACCCGGTATGATCCCTGAAATGCCCCTGCCCATCGCCAGTGTAAAAGGTTTTTTATCGCCCGCTGAGGGCGAGGCGCTGTATCGCCATGGGCTGGAAGCCTGCGCGTCCGGTCCGTTGCTGGAAATCGGCAGCTACTGCGGCCGCTCCACGATATACCTGGCACTGGCCTGTCGCGACGCCGGGGGCCACGTATTCGCGGTAGATCACCACCGCGGCTCCGAGGAACATCAACCCGGCGAACTGTTTCATGATCCCGACCTGTTCGATCCACGCTCTTCCAGCGTTGATTCCTTTTACGAATTCCGCCGCAACCTGGGCCGGGCGGGGGTCGAGGAGTTCGTTATCCCCGTGGTCGCGCCATCGACCCGCTTTGCCGCCTGCTTCCAGGGCGCCCCGGGTCTGGTTTTCATCGATGGCGGTCACAGCCTGGATGCGGCGCTGGCAGATTACCGTGGCTGGTCGACCCGGATCACCCCGGGCGGATTGCTCGCCATTCACGATGTCTATACGGATGCGGGGGAGGGCGGTCAGGCACCGATCACGGTCTACAGGCTGGCGCTCGCATCGGGTCTGTTCGAGACGATCGATAGCGTCGACAGTCTGCGCGTGCTGCGACGCCTGTCGTAGTCGCCCATACTGGGAACCGCCCATACTGGGAACCGCCCACACTGGTAGTCGCCCGCACTGCGAGTGGCCCGCAGCCGGAGCCTGTTGTGACGGTGTCAGCTCGCCGGCTTACCCCTGTTTATACGGCGCCGCGCGTCTTCCGCTGCGGACATGTGCACCTGCGTGAAGAGCCCCGACGCGCGGGTATGGCCGGTCAGCGCATCTGCGGCCAGCAGGATGGCGCCGGCGGTCCAGGTGGGCATCTCCTCGGGCCACAGCAGATCCTCGACCAACTGGTAGCCGGTCCAGTAGGCGCCCTCGCTGCCACGCCACTGATGCAGCCAGCTGTACAGCTCCACTGCCCGGGCGTGGTCACCAGCCGCCAGCAGCGCCATGACCAGCTCACAGGACTCAGCAACGGTGACCCAGGGCTCTTCCGCCCCACACCGGCATCCGAGGCCGTCCTCGATAAAGCATTCCCAGCGCGCTGCCAGCCGCGCGCGGGCTGCCCTGCCCTGCAGAACACCGGTCATCACCGGGTAGAACCAGTCCATTGAGTAACGTGCCTTTGACTCCCAGGTGCGATCAAAGCGCTCCGGTAGCTCGCGTAGCGCAGCCCCCAGTCGACGACGCGCGAGGATCCAGTCCGGCCGCGGGCTGCGCACCGTCTCGGCCACGTTGATAGCGCATTCAAGGCTTTTGTAGATGGAGCTGCAGCCGGTCACCAGGGCATCGGCCAGAGCCACCCCCGAGGCGTTCACCGCCCAGTTGATGTCCCCGTGCTCTGTCTGCTGCGCCAGCACGAATTCCACTGCCGCCTGCACCATTGGCCAGGCTCGACGCAGGAAGTCCAGGTCTTCGCTGACCCGGTAATGATGCCAGACACCGGTTGCGACATAGGCGACGAAGTTGGTTTCACGCCGCTCATGGTTCTCCGCGGTGTCGCCGTCATAGGACGCCCACCAGCTGCCGTCCTCCAGCTGTTGCGACTGCAGCCAGCCGTACGCCCTCTCTGCTGCGGCAAACTCGCCGCCGATGGAGAGCCCCATGGCCGCCTCGACATGGTCCCACGGATCTGTGTGTCCGCCCTCAAACCAGGGTATCTGCCCGCTGGCGCGCTGGGTCCGCAGCAGAAACTCCACCGTCGGGCGCAGGAATTGCCCGGGGAACAGACCCGGGCCCAGGTAAAGACCGCTCACGCTGCGCCGCCCCTGCGGAAATACATCACCACACTCTTGCCCATCCAGGGATTCATCAGGCGCTCCAGCGACTGCGTGATCCAGGGCCTGTCGAACATGTCCCACACCAGCAGGCGATGGTATTGACGCAACAGCGGGTTGCTTTCACGCCTACGCCAGAACAGGCACTGCAGCCACCAGTAGGGCACGTGCAGCGCGTGGGCGCCATGGCGGCAGAAACAATCAAAACCAAGCTCATCAATCTGCGCCTGCAGCCGACGCCGGCTGAAGATGCGCAGGTGCCCACCGGGAACCTTATGATAGGCGCTGCTCAGCCACCAGCAGATGCGCTCCGGCCAGGCGCGCGGAACACTGACACAGAGCAGGCCGCCGGGCCTCAGGACACGACGTATCTCTATCAGCACGGCCGCGTAATCGTCTATGTGCTCGAGGACTTCGCTGCAGATCACGGCATCCAGGCTATGATCCGCCAGGGGCAGCGACAGCGCGCTGGCATTGGTCAACGCAAACAGAGCATCTTCTCCGTCCCCGCGGATTTCTTCATGCTTGCGTCGCGCGGTCAGCAGGTCCGCCAGGGACAGATCAATACCCAGTACATCAGCGCCTTCGTGCAGATGCAGGGCAATCGCATGCCGACCGTCACCACAGCCGAGGTCCAGGACACGCTCACCGCGCCGCACCGGAAAACAGCGCGGATCAAAGGTCTGCACGGGACAACACCTGCCGATAGTAAGCCACCATGTGCCCAGCGCAGACATCCCAGCTGAAATTGTCGACAATACGCTGGCGCGCAACTGCACCGAGAGCAGCGCGTCGGGGCGGATCGCCAAGCAGGGCATCAATCGCCTGCGCGAGCGCATCGGCGTCCCCCGGGGGCACCAGCAGGCCGGCGTCGCCGACAATCTCGGGCAGGGCGCCGGCATCGGAAGCCACCACGGGAACCCCGCAGGCCATGGCCTCCCCGGCGGGCAGACCAAAGCCCTCATACAGCGATGGGACTACCGCAACCGAGGCGCGTGCATAGTG
>JBHEPQ010000029.1:0-15451 GCA_046260215.1 Chromatocurvus sp. | reverse complement strand
GGCACGTACCGTGGGATCCTGCGTGAACGCAATGACAAACCCCGCGCCCCGTGGCTGTGCCACCACGAAGGGCTTGTACGCCAGCTGCGCGCGATTTTCCTCCCAGACGTAACCGCTGGCCAACAGGTCATCGGGCCCGGCAAACCGCGCCACGTTGGTTCCCTCGTCCAGCCGGATCGGCGTATAGATATCCGAGCCCCGGGCCAGCACGTTGAGTTCCCTGGCAACGCCAGCGCCCAGCCAGTGATCCGGGTCCACACGCGCACGCAGCAACGCCCCTCCAAGGCTTTCCGGATCCGCCTCGCGGGGCCGAATGCTCTCGGCGTAGGAAGTCGCGTCAAGGTGAGTGCCAGGCACTGTGGTCGCGTCGTCCGGCACCGTATCCTCATCGTCCACAGGCGGTACTGCGGCGTACTCGCGCTGTATTGCCAGCAGGTCAGCGCCCGGATCGGCCACCAGGCGGGTCGCGTTGCCCAGGGTCACCAGGACGCCGCCGCGCTCCACCCAGCCGCGCAGATTGTCACGCCCCTGCTCGCCGAGCACCGCGAGGTAACCACCGGCGTCGGTCTCGGGCAGAACGAGCACCTGATAGTTTGCCAGATCCGCATCCGCCAGATCGGCTGTACGAATCGCGGTGACCGGATAGTCGAACTGTTGTTCGATCACAAATCGTGCGTTGCCGGCGGAGTAGGCTCGTGTCGGCTCGTCCCAGGCAATGGCCACACGCGGCGCCGACAGGCGCACCACGCGCTCGCTGCCAAAGCTCGGACCCTCGGTGACCCAGCTGCTGTCAGTCGCCACCACCCCGGCGCCGGTCTTTTCTGCCAGCGCTGCGACCCGCTCATGCAGGTCTTCCGGGTTGTCCAGAACCGGCACTATCAGGCTTCCGCCGGGGAACTTCTGGTCGGCGGTCACGAACGGTGCATCAGCGCTACTGACCTCCAGATCCGCCTGCAGCGCAGCGCTGAGAAAGCGCGTGGCCGGGCCGCTGCCCCAGGGCACAAGATAAGCCACCGACGCCTTGCCGCCCTCCACCTTGCCAGCCACCGGCGCAGCACTCACGGCCCGGGTTTCCACGTCCAGCGACCGTCCGCAGGCATCGGCACGCACGTTGAGCATCAGCGGCAGGGACCAGGCGGTAACGTCATAGATGACGTCGGGCAGGCGTTTGCCCTGCAGCCGCTCCTGTTCCGCGAGGAAATCCGCGGGCATGGATACCTGTGGATCCATGAGTGTACGGATAAGACGCTTCGCCGGCTGGGCGAGGTCGATTACGACACTGCCGCCCGGGTATTGCGTGCCACAGGCGGTGAAGCGGGCCTGTGAGCGACCGACCTCCACGCCCTGCTCCACCAGCAGGGACGCAAGACGATCCACACCCGGCTGATCCTCCTGTGGCGGCAGAATGTAGGATCGAATGTCCCCTGTTTCTCCCTCACGAACGGCGCTGACCTGATACTCATAAAATGTCTGCAGCAGTTGCCTGCGCTTATCTGCAACAGTCTCCGCCGTGGCCAGTGAGGTAATCATATGATTGCGTACCGTCTCGCCAAAGGTCAGCAATTCACCGTGGTACTGCCGCACCCGCTTACCTCGGGCAGAAGCCTGCTCGTAGGTCATGGCGGTGCTGCCAAAATAGGACGGCCAGCTGGCACCGTAACCGGGGTAAAAAGCATCGAACACCTCACGGGTGAAGTAATCGATACCGAAGCGGTCGAACCAGCGCGCGTTGTTCTTCCCGAAATCCGTCAGGTTGCTGCGCTGACCGGTGGCGAGATGCGGATTGTAGGGCTCCGCTTCGGGGGCAAAGAAATAGGTGGAATCCGAGCCCATCTCATGCAGGTCGACAAAGGCAACTGGCAGCCACTCGAGCACTGCATCGGCGTGGCCACGGGTCTCGGGCTGCGTGCGGATGAACCAGTCGCGGTTGAGATCGAACAGGTAATGATTGGTGCGACCGCTGGGCCATGGCTCGTTGTGTTCAGCTGAGAGTGGATCGGCGTCCGGCTGCAGACCGCGCGCCGTGATAAAGCGCTGTATGAACCGGTCGCGTCCATCGGGATTCTGCACCGGCACAATAATCACCACACTCTGCTCGAGGATCGCGGTCAGGCGCGTATCGCCCTCGCTGGCCAGCAGGTGGTAAGCCGTCACCATCGCGGCATCACTGGGGGAAATTTCGTTGCCGTGCACGCCATAGGCAAGCCAGGTGACGGCCGGGGTACTGTCAATAATGGCCGCCGCCTCGTCAGCACTGGTAGACCGGGGATCGCGCAGGCGTTGCATGTCTGAGCGGATCTCATCCAGGCGCTGCATGTTATCGGGCGCAGTGATCACGGCGTAGAAAAGCTCGCGACCCTCCCAGGACGTCGCGTAGGGGACCAGCTTTATACGCTGCGGCGCGGACGCCTGCAGAGCCTCGAAATAGCGTCGGACATCGGCAGACCAGGTAATGTGTTCACCCGAGGGATAATCCAGAACAGATTCCACCGAGGGGATATCAGCGCGGTAGGTCCCATCCGACCCGGGCCACGGAGACTGGGCAAGCGTGTCGAGGCAGACAGCCAACGAAAAAGCGACAGCGACAGAACGGATAAACCCATGGCAAGTGAACACGTTGCGGCAACTCCTTTGGGAAACTCGTGCGCCCAAGGGTACACGATGTCCGCTAAAGGTTCAGTTCTCTGGGCCAGCCGACCCCCCGTTTCCTGTCAGGCCGAGCGCAACACAGCTGACGTTACACGGTTCTCGCAATCGTCCCCGTCCCGGATGCGGCGAATATTGTCGAGAGTGGTCTGCGCAATATTCTGCAGCGCATCCCGGGTAAAGAATCCCTGATGGCCGGTGATGAGAACGTTGGGGAACGTCATCAGACGTGCGAACACATCATCCTGTATGACTTTTCCCGACAGATCCTCGAAGAACAGCTCTGATTCCTCTTCATACACATCGAGCCCAAGTGCCCCGACACGTCCGGACTTGAGCCCATCAATCACGGCACGCGTGTCAATCAGCGCACCACGACTGGTGTTGATCAGCATTACGCCACGCCTCATGCGTTCAACAGCGTCACTATCCACCATGTGAAATGTTTCCGGCGTCAGCGGGCAATGCAGCGTGATGATGTCTGACGCCGCAAATAGCCGGTCAAGCGGCACTTCCTGAGCGCCAAGGCCGACCACATCCGGGACCGACCGGGAGTCGTGAACCAGAACCCGGCAGCCAAAACCCCGCAGAATGCGGGCGACGTTAAACCCGATTTTTCCGGCACCGACAATGCCGGCCGTAAGGCCGTGAATGTCCACACCCATCAGACCATCGAGTGAAAAATTCCCCTCACGAACACGGTTGTGCGCGCGATGAATGTGGCGATTCAAAGCCAGCAGCAGGGCAAGCGTATGCTCCGCGACCGCGTGGGGAGAGTACGCGGGGACTCTGACCACGCGTATGCCCAGGGCGTCGGCCCGGGCCAGATCCACCCGGTTGAAGCCGGCACAGCGCAGCGCCACCAGTTCCACACCGAGGCCGTGCAGGACATCCAGCGTGTCGCTGTCCAGTCTGTCATTGACGAATACACACACCGCGTCTGCGCCCTCCGCCAAAGCGGCGGTGTGACGATCGAGATGCGGCTGCAGAAAATGGAAATCAAACCCGTGGGATGCATTGGCGCGGTTGAAAAACGCCTCGTCATAGGGTTTGCTGCTAAAAAAGACAACACGCACGGGCACATCCTGGTTGACGACCGAATCAGCGACCAGTATGCCCGAATAGCAAGAAGGTCACATTGAAAACAGGTGCCCTCGCCCACGTTCTGGAATACATGACATGCTGCACAGTAAACTGCCGGCCACCGGCACCAATATTTTCAGTCGCATGACCGCGCTCGCCGGCGAATGCGGCGCCATCAATCTGTCCCAGGGCTTCCCCGACTTCCCGGCACCCGAAGCGCTGCGCCGGACGATGGCCGATCACGCCATCAACGGACACAACCAGTACGCGCCCCTGGCGGGCCTGCCCGACCTGCGGGAAACGCTGGCGGCCCAGCTGATCAATGATCGCGGCGTGGACTGTGACCCGGACACCGAAATCACCATCACGCCCGGCGCCACGGTGGCGATCTACTGTGCGATTACCGCCTGCGTTCATCGCGGCGACGAGGTCATCCTGCTCGATCCTTGCTACGACAGCTACGAGCCCGCGATCACCCTGAGCGGCGGCCACCCCGTGCATGTGCCATTGAACGCGGGCACCTTTGCGCCTGACTGGGAACGCATCGAAAACGCAATTACATCGCGAACCCGCCTGATCATCGTCAATTCACCGCACAATCCGACGGGCGCCGTGCTCAGCCGGCATGACCTGCGCTGCCTGCAGGCGCTGGCCGAACGCCATGATCTCTACGTAATCAGCGATGAAGTCTATGAATACCTGGTATACGACGGCGCATCGCAGCATAGCGTCCTGCAGCTGGAGGGCCTGCGCGCACGCAGCTTCGCGGTCTTTTCCTTCGGCAAGACCTTCGGCGTCACCGGCTGGAAGACCGGTTACTGCGTTGCACCGCCGGCGCTCACCGCGGAATTGCGCAAGATCCATCAGTTTGTCTGCTTTGTCGCGGTAACGCCGGTGCAGCAGGCCATTGCGGACTTTTTGCGCGACAACCCCGGCTATCCGGGACAGCTGGCCGAGGATTATCAGGCGCGGCGGGATCGTTTCTGCAAGGCGCTCGCCGGCTCGCGTTTTACCCTCCGGCCCAGCCCGGGCAGCTATTTCCAACTGCTTGACTACGCTGACATCAGTGACCAGCCTGACACTGAACTCTGCGAGCAATGGACCCGGGAGCATGGCGTGGCCTGTATTCCGGTGTCCGTGTTCTCACAGTCACCGGACCCGGGGCAGCGGCTGTTACGCTTCTGCTTCGCCAAACAGGATTCACAGCTGATGGAGGCCGCGGAGCGCTTATGCAGGATCTGACCGCAACACTCGTACAATGCGAACTTGCCTGGGAATCACCCGCAGATAACCGCCAACACATCGAATCACTCATTGTCGACGAGTCGGGCCACACCGATCTGATCGTGCTGCCGGAAATGTTCACCACCGGATTCTCGATGAATGCCGAGGCTAACGCCGAGGCTCCGGGTGGAGAGACGGAACAGTGGATGCAAAGCTGGGCACGCCGTTTGAACTGCGCCCTTACCGGCAGCATCGCTGTTCGCGAAGATGAACACGTGTTCAACCGGATGTTGTTTGCAACGCCGGAGGGCATCGCCCATTACGACAAACGACACCTGTTCCGGATGGCGGGAGAGCAAAAGCATTATGCCCCGGGGCAGCAGCGCGTCTGCGTCACCTGGCGCGGCTGGCGGATTTTGCTGCAGGTCTGCTACGACCTGCGTTTCCCGGTATTCAGCCGCAACCGCGACGACTACGATCTGGCGCTGTATGTCGCCAATTGGCCAGAGGCTCGCAGACACCACTGGTGCAGCCTTCTCAAGGCGCGAGCGATCGAGAATCTTGCCTGCGTGATCGGCGTCAACTGTGTTGGTGAGGGTGGCAATGGCGTCAACTACAGCGGCGACAGCCTGGCTTTTGATGCGAAAGGCGAACTGCTCTGCGACCTTGAGCACGTCGCACAGGTACGGCGAGTGACTCTGGGCGGCAAGCCGTTGCTCACCCGCCGCGAGCGGTTCCCCAGCCATCTGGACGCCGATCACTTTTCCCTGCAGGTTGACTGACGCCTTTGGGGTAATGACGGGCGACACGCTATAGTAGCCTCTTTTCAGGCTATGGCAGCAGGCGCATGCTGCACTTCGTGGAACGCCCATCATGCAATACGCGAAAAGCGCCCTCCGGTATCCGGCGATGGCACTGCTTGTTACGCTGCTTCTGGCATGCGGCGAACAGGCCGATACCGGCCCCGATTCGTCGGCACCGCGTACGCGCTCGGTTCCCGTTACCGCGACACCGCTTGTCGAGGAGGAACTGGTCACCCGGCTTGAGGCAGTCGGCACGTCGGAGGCCCTGAAAAGCATATCGCTGTTTCCCGAGGCCGCGGGCGAGGTGGTTGCGGTACGTTTCCGGCCCGGGGACCACGTGGACGCCGGGGACAAACTGCTGGAACTCGAGTCGCGCGACCAGAAGCTCGCGCTGGAGCTGGCAGAGGTCCGTCTCGAGGAAACACGCCGTCTCTACGACCGGTATGACCGGGCCAACACAAGCGTCGACCTGACGGTACCCGAAACCACGGTCGACACGGCGCGCACTGCCCTGGAAACGGCACGGATAGAGCGCGATCTGGCGCAGGTGGCGCTGGAGCGTCGCGTTGTCAACGCGCCCTTCTCTGGCCATGTCGGCATCACGGATGTCGAAGTCGGTGATCGCATCACTCCCACGGTGGCAATCACCACCCTCGACGATCGCAGCACGCTGCGGGTGAGTTTTGATGCACCGGAATCATTTGTCGGACAGCTCACCGCAGGCGATAGCGTGACAGTGACGACCTGGCGCGGCAGTGACGCACCGGTCAGCGGAACGGTCGCCGAAATCGACTCGCGCATCAATCCGGTGTCGCGTGCCTTTCGCGTGCGTGCCCGTGTCCCCAATGACGGCGACCTGTTGCGCCCCGGCATGAGCTTTCGCGTGGGCCTGTCGCTGAACCGGGGGCGTTTTCCTGCCGTGCCCGAGGTCTCCGTACAATGGGGGGCCGACGGCCCCTACGTCTGGGTAGCTAAGAACGATACTGCCCGTCGCGTCCCGGTGCGTCTGGTGGAACGTCTGCCGGGGCGCGTACTTATCGAGGGAGAACTGAACCCGGGTGCCATGATAATCGGCGAGGGCGTGCAATCCATGCGCGAAGGCCTGGCGCTGCGTGTGATGGACGCGCGAACCGTCGCCAGAGACGCTCGCGAAACAGCCGAAGGCAGCGCTGGCAGCTGATGAACACAGACCGTGAGACATCGGCCCAGGATGATCTGCCCGCCCTCGGCGTAAGGCGTCCCTGGCTGGTCGCGGTAATCAACCTGCTGATCGTGATTGCGGGCATCGGCGCTCTGCTGGCGGTGGAGGTTCGTGAGCTGCCGAATGTCGATCGACCCATGATCAACGTGCGCGCTCAACTCCCCGGCGCATCCCCTGAAAGCATGGACGCCGAGGTGACCAGCATGCTGGAAGGCGCAGTCGCACGGGTCTCAGGGGTACTCGATATCAATTCATCCAGCGAAGAAAACAATTCGCGTATACGGGTTGAATTCCGGCCGGGTTCCGACGTCGATCGCGCCGCTGCCGATGTCCGGGAAGCCGTCAGCCGTGTTACCCGCGAGCTCCCGGCCGATGTGGAACAGCTGGCGGTGTACAAGGCGGATGAGGACGCCGAGGAGATCGTCCGCATCGCGGTGATGAGCGACCGATACAGCGAGGAAGCGCTGACGCGCATCGTTGAGCAGGACATCGTGCCCGCCTTTATTTCGCTGCCAGGCGTCGCCGACGTTCCCCTGTTCGGCACCCGCCAACGGGTGCTGCGGGTGAATGTCGATCCGCTACGCCTTACCAGCTATGGCCTGACCGTGACTGATGTCGCCGAGGTGCTGCGCAACGTGCCGCTGGATGTGCCCGCGGGCAGCTTCCGCGCGGGGGACCAGCAACTGCTGGTGCGCGCGGACGCCTCGGCGGTGCACGAGTCCGAGATCGAGGCGATCGTGCTTACCGGTAACGTGCGTATCGGCGATGTTGCCAGCGTCAGTTTCGCACCGGCAGATGCCGATTCGTTTGTGCGACTTAACGGTCGGCGCGTGATGGGTATCAGCGTGGTGCGCCAGGCCGGTTCCAACACCATACAGATCGCCGAAGGCGTCGATCGCGCAATAGAGCGGGTAAACCAGCGCTTCGGGGATCTCGAGCTGTTGAAGATTTCGGACAACGCGATTTTCATACGCGGCGCGGTGAAGGAAGTGCTCGTCAGTCTTCTGCTGGCGATTCTCGTAGTGGTTGCGACCATTCGCGTATTCACGGGCTCCACGCGCCTCACGCTGGTACCGGCAATCGCCATACCGGTATCACTTCTGGGTACCATCGCCTGCATCTGGGTGCTCGGCTTCTCCATCAATCTTCTGACGCTGCTCGCCCTGGTGTTGGCGACGGGCCTGATTGTGGATGACGCCATCGTCGTACTGGAAAATATACAGCGCCGCCAGCGTCAGGGCATGGGCGACAGTGCGGCCGCCGTGATAGGAACACGCCAGGTATTTTTCGCGGTGATCGCCACGACGGCAGTACTGATCGCCGTTTTTGTACCGATTGCTTTTCTGCCCGGAACGGCGGGACGCCTGTTCCGGGAATTCGGCTTTGTGCTGGGCGTGTCAGTGGCTATCTCCTCCTTTGTCGCCCTGTCACTGGTACCGGCGGCCATGGCCAGGCTGGGGCGCAAGGAAGACAGAAAGCTCGCTGCCGTCGACCTGCGGCTGCGGCGCTTTGGCAGCAGCCTGCAGCGAGGCTACGACCGGTCGCTCTCAGCTGTCCTCGCCCGGCCTGTTCTCGCCTTCATTGCCTGCCTGGTGGTTGCCGCTGCAGCGGGGTCCCTCTCTACGCAGCTGGAGCGGGAACTGCTTCCCACCGAGGATCGCGGGCAATTGAACCTTTTCGCCCGCGGCCCCGAAGGCGTCGGGCTGGCGTATACGGCACGCCAGGGCGACCGCCTTGAGGAGATTCTCCTGCCGATGCTGGACGGGGGCGGGATTGCGTCGGTGTATACCGTAATAGGCCGCTACGATCCGAATATCGTGCTGATCAACGCGCCCCTGGTGCCCTGGAAAAACCGCGATCAGAGCCAACAGGAAATCGCAGCGGCGATTACACCCATTCTGGACAATATGCCCGGCGGCGCTCGCATTTTCAGCGGCAACAGCCTGAATCTGCGCGGCGTCTCCGGGGGCCTCGAAGTGGCTCTGGTCGGCAATGATTACGACGCTATACACGAAGCTGCCAAGGACTACGCAGCGGCTATCCGCGACCGGCTGACCACGGTCAGCTCACCGCGTATTTCCTACCAGACGACCCAGCCACAGCTGTCGGTGCGTATCGACCGACGCCGCGCCAGTGATCTCGACATTCCGCTGGACACCATCGCCCAGACACTCAGGGCCATGGTCGATGGACTGGACGTTATCGACCTCAGCGTGGACGATCAGACGGTTCCCATTATGCTCGAGTCCGGCGCCGGGGCCATTAATGCACCCAATGACCTCGCCAATCTCTATATCCGTGCCGGCAGCGGTTCGCTGATTCCCCTCTCCAGCGTGGTGACTCTGGTTGAAGAAGGAATTGCCAGCCAGCTCGATCGCCAGTCGCAGCGCCGCGCCATCGAGATCGACGTGGATATCCGACAGGACGTTGCGCTACAGACTGCGGTAGACGAGATGCGTGCGCTGGCAGAGGACATCCTGCCACCGGGCATCGAGCTGATCACCCAGGGCGAGGCCGCGGCGCTGGACGATGCGCGGCGCGACACGCTGATTACCTATGGTTTCGCACTGCTGATTGTTTTCCTGGTTCTGGTCGCCCAGTTCGAGAGCCTGACCAGCGCCGCGGTCATCATGACCGTCGTGCCCTTCGGACTGGCTGCGGCTGTGTTTTCACTGTTCGTGACGGGCACATCGCTGAATATCTACTCGCAGGTTGGCCTGGTCATGCTGATCGGGTTGATTGCCAAAAACGGCATCCTGATGGTGGAGTTTGCCGACCAGCTGCGCGATCAGGGGCTTGAAATAATTGATGCCGTATCGCAAGCCGCCAGCGTGCGCTTCCGCCCGATTGCCATGACCCTGGTATCGACGGTCCTTGGCGCACTGCCGCTGGTATTCGCCTTCGGCCCCGGCGCCGAGGCGCGCATGTCGGTGGGCTGGGTCGTGGTGGGCGGTCTTGGCGTCACGGCATTGTTCACCGTCTACCTGGCCCCTGTCGTCTATCTTGGGCTGGCGCGTTTTTCCCGCCCGCGCGCCTCCCGGGCCAGGGAGCTCGACCTTGAAATGACCCGTGCAAGTGCGCAACTGCCGCCCGGCAGCGCTGACTGACAATTTGCCTGTGCAGCGGACAGCGGCGTCACCCCGATTGTCCGGGATGCTGCTTGCGGTACACTCATCCGATAATTTGCGCGCCGGGCGACAACCGGCCTCTGAGGAAGTACATATCATGCGAGCACTACAAGCCCCGTCGCGACGCGCCAGCAGCAAACTACTGCCGGCGCTGGCCATCGCCGCCTCCTGCCTGCCGCACAGCGGCGCCGGCGCCGCCCAGGACACCGGACGGCCTGTCCTGCTGGGCAAGCACTGGATGGCCATTACCGGCAAACCCCAGGGTGCCAGCGCAGGCGCCATGACCTTCCAGCGCGGCGGCAACGCCGTCGATGCAGCCGCAGCCATGCTCGCGGTGACATCGACGATGTGGGACGTACTCAGCTGGGGCGGCGAGACACAGGCGCTGATCCATAACCCGGAAACCGGTGAAGTGCTTGGTATCAATGCCCTGGGCGTTGCCCCCAGCGGCGCTACACCCGAGTTTTTTCGTGGCGAAGGCATGCTCTATCCACCCGAGTACGGCCCGCTGGCAGCGACGACGCCAGGCACCCCCGGTGGTCTCATGACCATGCTCGCTGAATATGGACGACTGAGTCTGGCAGATGTGCTGGCGCCGGCGATGCAGATGGCACAGGGCTACCCGATGGAGGCCTCCCAGGCTGCCAATATCGAGCGTCGTCGGGACATCATCGAGCAGTGGCCGGATTCGATACGCGTGTTCCTGCCGCACTACGACGCGGAAAAGCCCGAAGCACCCGCCGCACCCCGCCCCGGCGAGATATTCCGCCAACCCGATCTGCTCGCTACCCTGCAGAAACTGGTGGACGCGGAAGCGGAAGCGCTGGCGGCGGGCAAAACGCGCAAGCAGGCGATCTACGCGGCCTATGACCGCTTCTATCGTGGCGACATCGCCGAGGAGATCGTGCGCGCCAATCGTGAGCACGGAGGTCTGTTTCAGAAACAAGACCTGGCCAACTGGGAAGTCAAAATAGAGAAGCCCGTGGCCACCAACTACCGCGGCATTGACGTCTACAAGCTCACCACCTGGACACAGGGCCCGGTTCTGCTGCAGGCGCTGAACATCCTGGAGGGTTATGATCTGCAGGGCATGGGCTACAACTCGAAGCGCTACATCCATACCCTGTATCAGGCAATGAACCTCGCGTATGCCGATCGCGACTTCTATTACGGCGATCCCTACTTCCCACCGCAAGAGCCAGTGGCCGGGCTGCTGTCCAAGGCATACGCAGACCAGCGGCGCGAGCTGATCCAGCCCGACCACAACCTGACTGACCTCAAGCCGGGCGACCCCTACCCCGCCATGGGCCAGGAAAACCCATTCAGTGAGCTGCGGCAACAGTGGCAGCCGGTGCCGCCCGAGGCCGATGCCGCGGGTGTGGAGGGCTTCCAGCAGGCAGACACCCGCGGCCACGATGAGGGCTTCCTCGCCGGCACCACATCGATCCAGGCGGCGGATGCCGATGGCTGGGTGGTCTCGGTGACGCCCTCCGGCGGCTGGATTCCGGCCTTCGTCGCCGGCGATACCGGCATCGGGCTGAGCCAGCGCATGCAGAGCTTTGTGGTGGACGAGGCACTCAATCCCTTCAACGTGGTTGCGCCGGGCAAGCGGCCACGGGTCACGCTCACACCCAGCCTGGCCCTACAGGACGGCAAGCCATTGATGGCTTTCTCGGTTCAGGGCGGGGACTCCCAGGACCAGAATCTGCTGCAGTTCTTCCTCAACATGGTGGAGTGGGATATGACTGTGCAACAGGCGGCCGAAGGGAAGGGCAATATCCAGAGCTTCCAGATGCAGAGCTCCTTCGGCGCGCATCAGGCACAGCCGGGGCGCCTGCAGGTCACGCCACTGGTCTCGCCCTACACGCGGGACAGGCTCGCCGAGATGGGCTACGACGTGGAACTGGTGGAACGCACCTACAATCCGACCACGGCCATCTGGTTCGACCGCGAACAGGGCGCCATGCACGGAGGCGCCAGCGACTACGGCGACGACTACGGGATCGCCTGGTAGCATGACGGGCGTTCGGTTTTATCGCCAACGGGACCGTGTACGATGGCAGCGGCGCTGAACCCATCGAGGCAGACGCCGCCATTCGCGGTGACCGCATCGCCGCCATCGGCAACGATCTCCGCTCCGCAGACCAGGCCTGCCTCGTTTCCAGCTCAACGCCATGCGACGCACGGGCTTACAAATGGTAGGCTACCTTACGTTCGGATAATTGAGTCGCAAAAGTTTTAATGGCATTCAAATTCAGATTAGAAGAATCCGCAGGCGACGGCATTCGTCGCATGGCGCGGGGGCAGATGGACAAAGCGCTGGGCGAAATCACCGACGACAACCTGGACAACCACAGGACCGTCCATCAGGTGCGCAAGCGCTGCAAGAAAATCCGTGCCCTGCTGCGTTTGTCGCGCGGCGACCTGGACAGCAACGGTAAAACTTATCAGCGTGAGAACGCCTGTTTCCGCGACGCCGCCCGAAGCTTTTCCCTCGCACGTGATGCCGAAGCATTGCTGGAGACCTGCGACAGGCTGATCGACCCGTTATCTTTACAGGGCCAAGACGGAGCTCTGAAAAAGGTGCGCGCTGCGCTGGAGCAACGCAGGCACGCAGTGGCCGATGATGAGCTTGTCCTTGACGAGAAGATCGCTGCTTTCGCCCTGACGCTCCGCGAGGCACGCGAGCGCGTGGATGACTGGCCGATCAGCGACGGTTTCGATGCCCTGCTACCGGGCCTGAAAAAAAACTACCGGCAGGGCCGCAGGGCGATGAAAAAAGCTGCAAAAAAGCCGAACAGTGAAAATCTTCACGAGTGGCGCAAACACGTCAAATATCATCTCTACCACGTACAGGTCTTACAGCCTCTGTGGAGTGAGGTGCTCAAGCCATGGCGGGAAGAAACAAAAAAACTGGGCGAAAACCTCGGCGATGACCATGACCTGACAGTATTCTCGCAGACCTTATTGGATGAAGAGGAGCGTTTTGTTTGTAATCGAGACCTGCGGGTTCTGCTTGCGCTGTCGGACCGGCGTCGCGCCAGACTGCAGGCGCAGGCCTTCCCGCTGGGCCAGCGTCTGTTCGCAGAAAAACCCAGGCACCTCGCACGCCGCTACAAAGCCTACTGGGACGCATACCATTTGCAATCAGCGGGACAATCCGTTGGCTGAGTCATCTGGCAAACAGGAAATCGAGCGTAAATTCCGCCTGGCTCTGACAACACTGCCTTTTTCTCTTGACGCGCAACCCCGCAGCCATATTGAACAGGGATACCTGGCTATAAGCAGTTCCACGACGCAGGAGGTGCGCATGCGTAATCGGAACGGAAACCTCACGCTAACGGTAAAAACCGGCACCGGCGTCGTACGCGGCGAGGGCGAAGTGACTTTGTCGCAGGAGCAATTCCAGGCGCTTTGGCCGTTCACAGAAGGGCAACGCATAGAAAAAACCCGCCATGAAATCGACCTCGGAACGCTGACCGCAGAACTGGATGTGTATGCCGGCCGGCACGAGGGACTGGCGGTGGTGGAGGTGGAATTTTGCAGCCGGGGCGCGGCCCGGAACTTCGAGCCGCCGGACTGGTTTGGCGAAGAGGTTACCGAAAACCCGCAGTACAGTAATCAGCAGCTGGCTCTGACCGGGGCGGCACCCTGAACCGTTCTGACGCTAACCAGGGCAAGCCGCACGTCGAGTTGGTAACATGTAGGGACAGCGGGAGCGCAAAGCTCGATCGTACCCGCGCCTCTACTCTCAACATTAACGAACTTACCGTGCGGCCCACCACATACGGTCAAACCCAGGGAGAACATCCAACATGAATAATTTTGAAGATACCTGCGGCTTTATCACCGGCGGCGCGTCCGGCATCGGTCTGGCAATGGCGCGGGAGCTGGGCCGGCGAGGTATGTCGCTGATGCTGGCAGACATAGAAGCAGATGCATTGAAAGATGCAGTGGACGCCCTGCGTGCCGAAGACATCCGGGTCGATAGCGCGGTGCTGGATGTCGGCGACCCCGTGGCCTATGAGCGCGTTGCCAGGCAGACGCTGGAGCAGCTCGGCAAAGTGAATTTTCTGTTCAACAATGCGGGAGTCGGTACATTTTCCCCCGCGGGCAGTACACCCATCGCCGACTGGCAGTGGGTTGTCAACGTAAATCTGCTGGGTGTTGCCTACGGCGTCGAGCACTTCCTGCCATCCATGCAGGCGCTGGATGAACCCTGTTTCATCATGAACACGGCATCACTGGCGGGGCACCTCGCCAACACCAACTTCGGGCCCTACAACGCCACCAAATTTGCCGTGGTCGGTTATTCGGAGGGGCTGCGTCTCGAACTCGAGGGCTCGAACGTCGGTGTCGCGGTGCTGTGCCCGGCCTGGGTAAAAACACGCATTGCCCATAGCGGGCGCAATCATCCGGATTCTGCCAGAGCGAACGAGGCCGCCGAGGCCGCGGGAGGACTGGCGCAGCTGATCGAGGCCGAGGGCATTCCCGTCGAGCAATTGATAAAGCGAGCACTGCAGGCAATGGAGGATGGCACCTTCAACGTTTTCACCCACGCCGACTTCTGGCCGCTGGTAGAAGAGCGCCTGAACCGGGTGCGTGACGACTACGGGTTGGCCTTGTCATAGGAAAAATCATAGGAAAAGTCACCGGAAAACTGAGGCCCACAGTCAGGCAGTGGTCCCTGCAAGCGGCTTACGTCAGCATACGAAGGTGACATAAAAATTTCGCAAAAATGCAACCGTAGCGTCATGTTCCCGCTCTAGTCTCTGAAAAACGCAAGTGTGATGCGTTCAAGAACGCAGCACCGGAGTCAGGGAGCACCATGTTTCAAGCGACCACTGCTACCACTTACCTGCTGCTCTTCGTCGCCATCATTCTCTTATTGCGAAAACTATACACTCGCCTGCGTCTTTCTCTTGCCAAACACCCCTCCATTCGGGGGCATGCAAAGTGGTCGCGCCGCCTTGCGAGGCTTGTCCCCTATTACAGCTTCGACGACGCGCAGTATTTTGACTGCGATAATGCGCCCGGGGCGGTAGCGAACCAGCGCCGTGCCGCGCTCGAGCAATTGAGTCGTGAATTCGTCGAAAACCAGGTCGAAACGTTGGCCTTTTCGGAATCGCTACGCAACACCATCTCCGACGTGAGTTTTACCGCTGCCTATCGGGTTCCGTTTCCCTTTCGATCAGGCCTACCGGCGCCCCTGAAACAGGCATCCATCGTCACAGAAACCAGAGGCACCCTGATCCGGGATATAGATGGCAACTGGCGCTACGATCTTACCGGCTCCTATGGCGTCAATGTCTTCGGCTACGATTTTTACAAGACCTGCATTGCGGAAGCGCAGCAGCAGGTCAGCG
>JBHEPQ010000026.1:0-2876 GCA_046260215.1 Chromatocurvus sp. | reverse complement strand
GCCCAGATCGCCCCGACTCCCACCAGGACGATCACGTGCCGCTTCTGACGCGCCGCCCAGATCCGCCGGCCGGCATCCAGCATCACCAGTGGCAGGAACAGCAGATTCACTGCAATAACCACAACCTCCGACATTCCGGCGCCAACCAGCATCAGAATCCTTCCGACAAGCCACAGCAGCCAGAGCGCCAGCAGCGGCGGTCCATGGAGCCGAACGGTATCGGTCCAGACGCATACCGCGGTGAGCAGGAAGCCCGCAATTGCGGGTGAAAGGAAACCAAACAGCATTTCGTGCCGATGCCAGGCGAGAGGATCCAGCGCCAGCGGGAGCTGCCACAGCCCCATGATTTGCGGCACCCAGAGCAGCACCGCGATCACGGCCCACAGCGCCAGAGACAGGAAAAACACCCGAAACGGGCTGGCGAACATCATGTTCGGCCTGCGTGGGCCCCTTTCCGACACTGGCATTAGCCTTTTCTCCTGCTTAAATAGGTATTTAATATACCTGTTATAAACCAGTCTGCAAAGCAAATGCCAGAAAGATATGCCTGACTACAGTTTCAGCGCCTGTTGCAATGCCGGCAGACGCCCGCAAACAATCTCCTCCAGCGTGTACTTGTCCAGCACAGCCGTGAATGCCTCTACTGCATCATTGAAGATTGAAGGAAGTTCACACGCACCCGTAATCACGCATTGATTGTTGGGCGAAAAACATTCAACCAGATATTCCGCGCTTTCAATCTGCCGCACAAGGTCGCCGATATTGATAAGCGCGGCGGAACGCGCCAGGGTTATACCCCCGCCCTTACCGCGCACTGTCGTTACGAAACCACGATGCTGCAGCTGCTGCACCACCTTCGTCAGATGATGGTGTGAGATATTGTAGGCCAGCGCAATATCACGTATGCGGACTCTGTCCTGTTTACTCACCGCGAGGAAAATGAGGACGCGCAAGGCGTAATCTGTGTGCTGTGTCAGGCGCATCAGTAATACCGCCCGACCCACCCGGGTTGGCGGGGCGTGTAGTCGTCGGTCATGACACCGGCCATGTACAGCCCGTAAACGATGATCGCGATGCCCCGCCCCGGTGACGCCTTGCTACGAAGTTCCTGCATGATGACTGCCCTCTGCTGCTCTAAAAATCCTGGCTGACTTTGATCGCGCCGCTACGTCCCGGCGCGAGAAGGTTTTCAGTAGACTCATGATAGTCCTAGGCAACAATGCTCCCGGTGGATTCGACTACCGCGCTATTAAACACTGCCCTGGGGCGCGACTAATTGATTCATATCATATGCATATTAGTCTATTCCACATACATTGGCAGCAGAGACAGAATTCCGCTCGTAACATCGAATTAATTGACTTGAATCATGGGCGGTACCAGAATTGAACATAAGGTGTATTTCATAGTCTTTTTTATCCGGCAAGCGCCAGAGGAAACATCCGTGCAACGACCAGCATTCAACCCACGGCCCCTCGTTCTCGCATGACGCCGCCGGCGACGAAGTGTGGTTCTCTGTCATTGCGATGAATAGCTATGGCACAGCGCTCGTGCTACACGCCCTTGCCGCCACAGTCTGGACGGGGGGACACCTGGTGTTGGCTCTTGGCATACTGCCCGGGGCTCTCCGGGAAAGCTCCACGGAGGCGATAACCGCGTTCGAATCACGCTTCGAGCGCGTTGGCATCCCGGCTTTATTCATTCAGGTAGCAACCGGGCTATACCTGGCCTTCAGCCTCGCTCCAGCCTCCACCTGGCTTGAACTGGACAACGCGGTGACGCGGGCCATCGTCCTGAAACTCACGCTGCTCGGGGCTACGGTGGCACTTGCTGCGCACGCGCGCTTGCGCGTCATTCCCCATCTCACTTCAGAAACGCTGGGCACACTCGCCTGGCACATTGTCTCGGTCACGCTGATCTCCGTGGCATTCGTTATCATCGGCGTAGGCTATCGAGTGGGATTGTTGTCGTGAACGGCGAGCGAGGCAGACACAGAGGTGATGGAACAGAGGCCTTCAGCGTCTTGTGTTTTTCCAGGGTCATGGATTATTACAGGATCTTGATTGCCAGAACTTTTTCTGCGATGACTTCGTGGTCACCACGAACGATGGCACCGTGGATGATCCGCGTGGCGACATCCGCCGCTATCAAGTTCAGTTTGCCCCTGTGATTGCCGCACTGGATCGAAATTGACTCTGCACGGAGGACCGAATCATGCAGCTGGAGAGAATCGAAGACGGATTTCAGATCGATGCCGATGCTCTTGGAACGCTGCTCGGTGTACCGACAGAGGATGTGTCGCGCCTGATGCGCGAGGGCCGCATTACCAGCCTGTGCGAAGAAGGACAGGCTGAAGACCATGGTCGCCATCGGATCTCGTTTCGGTACAGCGACATCCTCGTCCAGTTGACAGTGGACGATGCCGGCCAGGTGCTTTTGCGCACGCAAACGTCTGCAGCACCGCGCCCCGTAACACGCAGCAGTGCCTGAAATGCGCCTGCCCGAACCATCCCGCGAAGTGAGACGAGCGGCATCGTCGAAGCTGTGAGCGCTTCGTCGGCGCCTGGGATTCATCGCTACAGTTTTCGGCTCTCTACGAGCATCAATTATGCATACACATGATCACGGCAAAGATGATAGTTCCCGGCGCATTGGCCTGGTGTTTTTTCTCAATCTGGGTTTCACCATTATCGAATTTATCGGTGGCTGGCTGACCAACAGTACCGCGATCATGGCGGATGCCGTACACGACCTGGGAGACAGCCTGTCCATTGGTTCTGCCTGGCTGCTCAATCGGCTTGGGCGCAAAGCCCCGAGTGATGACTTTACCTATGGCTATCGCCGCTTTTCCCTGTTCGGGGCGCTGATTAATGGCC
>JBHEPQ010000015.1:0-2880 GCA_046260215.1 Chromatocurvus sp. | reverse complement strand
ACTCGGGGTTGCGCTTGAGGAAAGCGCCGATGCCCCACCAAAGATAGTCCAGGCTGTGCCGGGTCTGGTAGCGGGGCTGAACAAAGCTGCGGCCCAGTTCCAGTCCCTGGCGCAGTTGCGGTAAGACGGAATCCGGAAGGTGAAACAGGCTGTTCGAGTAGAGCGCGGAAATGCCGCGGCTGTCGATGAGCCTACCGGCCTCGGCAAGTCGATAGGCACCCGCTATTTCGCGCTCGTCGGGGTCCCAGAGAACCAGGTGCAGGTAATCGGGATCGTAACGGTCTATATCCCGCGGTTGTCCCGTGCCCTCGCCGATGCTGCGAAATGTGTACTCACGCAGGCGACCGAGTTCGCGCATCACGCAGGGGGACGCGTAGTAGTCAACCAGATACAGTGATTTGCCGTCCGGGGTGCTGCCAATGTGATCGCTGTCGGCAAGCTCCTGCTGTAACAACTGACGGTTCTCCGCAGGCGCCACAGTTTCGACCGAGCGGAATACGGGCTTGCCATCGCTGCCCAGCCGATAGATATGTTTGCGGAACATGCGAGCCAGCTGCGCCGGGGCAAAGCCGCTGGCGCTGTATATCTCGTGGGGTATCGGCCTGCCGATACGGGCGTCGACTGTGTTGTGACTCTGCTTGAACATCTCCCTGACCAACCACAATGTCGACAGCGGTCGCGCCAGCATGGACAGGCTGTAAAAAAACAGCGAGTTGCGCCCGGCAACGTGGATCGGCAACACGGGCGAGCGCGTTGCACCCGCAAGCTTGATAAACCCACTCTGCCAGACGCCGTCGCGCACACCGCTCGGTGCCAGTCTCGACACTTCGCCGGCAGGAAAGATAATCAACGCGCATTCTGACTCCAGATGCCGGCGTATGGCGCGCAGATTGTCCCTGGAGCTTCTCCTGCTTCCCATATTGGTGACGGGCAGGAGCACGCTGTGAAGCGGCCCGATTGAAGTTAGCAGCTCGTTGGCGACCACCTTTACGTCAGGTCTCACGCCGCGCACCAGATGCAGCAGGGCGAGTCCGTCCAGCGAGCCAATGGGATGATTTGCGACGATGACAACGCGACCGCTGGATGGAATGCGGGCACGCTCTGCCTCCGTCAGACGAATGTTGAAGTCAAACGATCGCAGCACCTGATCGACAAAGTCGAAGCCGGTGAGGTGCGGGTAGTCCTGTGCAAAGCGCTGGAAGCGTGATTCGTAGAATAAAAATCCGAGGAACCGCGACAGAGTCCTGGCGATGCGCCGGTGGTGTAGGACAAAATCCGGGTAGCGGGCCTCGATTGTTTGCTCGACGTTCAGCATGGGGGTTTCCTAGGTTGCACCTGCGGCGTGCACGCTGCGTTAGCGCACGTCGCTGCACATTAATCAGTCCGGCAGAAAATCATCCACATCGTGGCCATTGCGCCACGCGCTGAGCACCCGCTCTCTGCTGCGTCGCTGTGGCGTATCGATGTGCTCGATCTTGCCACCGCGTGCAAGATAATGATCTACATGCCGGCTGATAGCGTTGCGCAGACGTTGTTTCTCCGCGGGAGCGGGGGAAGTGGGTTGTCGGTTCATGGCACGGCCCTCCTGATCGCCATCTTAAGCATGCGACCGCTGTGTTGCAGAAAAAAAACAGTTTGTTGAAGGTTTCGTGACGTTTGTCTTTAGGCTTTTCAAGCCTGGGTATGGATGATGGTTTACTGCGTATTGACGTAAGTGGACTGTTCACTGCCGCTGACCGAAAAAAAATTACGATTGTCATATTCGCGTCATAAATCGCCGGTAATCTCACAAAGATTCAGTTTTCTGGTCGCGAAAGTGCGCTCAGACCTCAACAGACGCAAGCGTAGGGATGGTGATGATCAAGGCGTGGATGAATAGACTGGGTGGGGCGGTGTTCATTGTAGCTATGTTGCAGGCTATGCCCTCGCAGGCGGCAAGAGAACTCATCGTCTATACCTTTGACGGTGACGCGCCTGCTGCGGGGCTGACGCTGGTAGTAGATGGGTCCAGCGAAGCCATGGTGCGCGAGGACGGCTCCGCTTCTTTTGATCTGTCGGAGGGCACGCACAGCATCCAGGTGAAAGACGGCGAGGTGACGCGATACAGTTTTCGCTTTGAGTCAGCACGCGGGCAATTGGTAGACGCCGTAATCGATCTCGATCGGCAAAGCCACTTTGCCGAGCCGTACAGCCCTACTGAATCAGGTGAGCGACGACGAAGTGCACCAAAAGGGTCTTTAAGTGGCTTGGTGGCCTCGGTGGGCAACCGAGTGCCGAACGCGCGTATTTCGGTCCGCGGCACAGATATTACGCTTCGGTCCGACGAAGGCGGCCGCTTCGAGGTCGAGTTACCGCGCGGGCGCTACGAGTTCGTCGTTGAGCGCGATGGCGCGGAGTCTGTTTCAGAGACGATAAGGGTGGTCTCCAATATCACCCGTTCAGTCACCGTGGAACTGCCCTCTGCCGGCCCGACGTTGTCAAGGCTACCTATGGAGGAAGTTTCGGTTGTTGCGACCTACAGCCCCGGCGCTTTTGGACTTTCCGAGCGCGATTCATCGAACATCGTCGATACCCTGGACCTGGAGTCACTCGCTCGTTTCGCCGATACCAACGTCGCCTCATCCGTCGTTCGCGTGCCGAGTGTGACCGTGCAGGATAACCGCTTTGTATTTATTCGTGGGCTCGGCGATCGCTACGTTGCGACAACGTTGAACGGGGCCTTCATGCCGAGTACTGATCCCTCCAAACGCACGGTGCCACTCGACCTGTTTCCGAGTAACTTTGTGAGCCAGCTCGATATTAAAAAGACGTTTCTCGCCAGTATGCCCGGCGAAAGCACCGGCGGTAACCTTGTGATCAACACCCGGACGTTTCCGGATG
>JBHEPQ010000351.1:0-8781 GCA_046260215.1 Chromatocurvus sp. | reverse complement strand
CATGATCCGGCCAAGCCCCATCAAGTCTGGCATGACCCGCTGGATCATCTGACCTTCGGTCTCGAGCGTCACGAGGTCCTCACCATGGCCCTCCAGCGCAGCGCGCGTGCCCTTGGTCATCCGCTGGCCCGAGGGGCGGCGCGACGATGCGTATCTGGTCTGCGAGGCCTGTGGTGGCGTCCATCATGAGCATGAAAAACCACGCCTGCTGGCGGCAGGCGAGTGGCGCGCGACCGCCGAGGGCGACGGGCGCACCGCCGGCTTCCATTTGTCCACGCTCTATTCCCCATGGGAAACATGGGCCGAAATCGCCGCCGAGCATGGCCGCGTCCGCAAGGACCCGCCCCGCCTTCAGGTTTGGGTGAACACCAAGCTGGGCGAGTCGTGGGAGGACCAGGCAGGCGACACCGTTCCCGCCGACCCGCTCATGGCCCGGCGCGAGGACTGGGGCGAAGCACTGCCCGCCTCCGTCGCCGTGCTGACGGCGGGCGTCGATGTGCAGGGTGACCGGATCGAGGTGCAGATCGTCGGCTGGGGCAGCGACGAGGAGGCGTGGGTCATCGACTACCGCGTGCTCTGGGGCGATCCGTCGGGGCCGCGCCTCTGGTCCGATCTCGACATGGTGCTGCAGGCGACCTTCCTGCACCCCACAGGACTCGACCTGCCCGTGCGCGCCGCCGCCATCGACACCGGTGGCCACCACACCAAGATGGCCTATGAGTTCTGCCGCACCCGCCTCGCCCGGCGCATCTGGGCGATCAAGGGCCGCGGCGGGCCCGGCATCCCCGTCTGGCCCCGCCGCCCGACGCGCACCAATAAGGGCAAAATCCCGCTGTTCATTATCGGCGTGGATGCCGTGAAGGACGCGGTCTTCGCCCGCCTGCGCGTCAGTGAACCCGGCCCCGGCGCCATCCACTTTCCCCGCCGCCTCGAAGCCGACTATTTCCGCCAGCTCACCGCCGAGCGTGTCGTCACCCGCTTTGAGCGCGGTCGGCCCATCCGCTCCTGGCAGCCCAAGCGCGACGGTGAGCGCAACGAGGCGCTGGACACCTTCGTCTACGCCCATGCCGCCCTGCACGGGCTGATCAGCATGGGACTCAGGCTGAACGAAGAGGCAGGTCGACTTGCGCCGATGTCCGTCACGCCCACAACAGCTATCGCAAAGGTCATAAAATCAGCGTGGATGAACTGAGGAGGTCCAAACCGCACCTGTTGGCCAATTCGCCTATGGCAGGATTACGTCTCATGCGCTAAGCAAATGCAGAAATTAGTGGAGCGCCGAATGTCGGCAGTATTGTTTGAAAACCTTAATAAATCCGATCCAGATGTGTTGGTTGTTGACCTCGACGGGACGCTACTGCGCAGCGATATGCTGTTCGAAAGTTTCTGGTCTGCTTTCGGCCAAGACTGGCGTAGCCCGTTCCTCTCGTTGGCGGCTCTGACGGGCGGCCGGGCTTCCCTGAAACGCCACTTGGCAAATGCGTCCGCTGTTGAGGCGTCGACTCTACCCTACGATCAGAAAGTCAAAGCCTATGCCGAGGCCTGGCGTAGGTCTGGTGGGCGCACCGCACTCGTGACCGCCGGGTATGATAATTTCGCTGCTGCAATCGCTGAACATCTGGGAATTTTTGACGTGGTTCATGGATATGATGGCGCGCTAATGTTAACGATCGAGTAAAGTCCGGCCACAGCGTGGTGCAAAAGTATATTACCTTGTTTTTGGGTGTGACGTGCCCCACGAGGCGACCGCCAGTCAGCCTAGCTTCAAAAATCGCTGGCAGTTGATCGGCCCGTTAGGGCCAGAGCCGTAGCGGCTAAGTCAGGTGGTGCTTGAGAAAGTCCACTAGAAATTACGGCGCACTTTCGTTCGAAACCGGGCTTGCCCAGACAGCCATAATCCGGCTTGCTCACTATCACTACGCGTCGATAGCCAGCCGAATCTGAGTGGCATTGGCAATATGATGCAATGCAACGATCAGACCATCATCCGTAACGCCAGTACGCTTATTGAAGTCCAGAACAGTCCCAAAGCCGAACCTGCAGGCCGGGTAATCCTCCATGGTGTTGCACCCATTTTTACAAACACACACTTCCTATCTTTATTCGGGCAGTATGCCCACCAAGGTTCGGATCTCATTATAACTCAGGCTGACGAATTCGTCAGGTCTTATGGCCTTGTCGTCGACATAAAAACCGTCGTTTCCACACCAGGGCTTGCCAGTCCAGATCTCATCATAGGGGATGTCGTGACGATGCAACCAGTCGAAGAGCACCGGCAGAGTCTTAGCATTGATCAGACCAAGGCTGGACTGATGCGTGCGCATGTTACGAGCGGTATAGAGCACGATCTCGAACTCTTGGCTCCTGTAATGCCGCAGCATCTCGACAACATCTTGGCGTGGTGTGACATCAGCATACGAAACCGCGTCACCATTGGTCAGAGTTCCGTCAACATCAATCACCAACCGCTTCATGGATGATACCTTCTAGGAAATGTGCAGCAATGCCACCCTTATCTGGGTTTAGGAATTGGCGGGCAATATGTAAACCCACCATTCACCGGAAGGGCCTCGGAGTCGAATAAGTTGGCCTAATATGGATTTTAAGCATGATCCGATCATTGCGATGGAGAGCAGGAACGGACGATGGGCGGCCCTGTCAGGTTTCCCGCTGAATGTTGCGTCGAGTCGATGCGGCGGCGCCATGGATCACTTTAAGAAGGTCTTTGCAATCTGCTCCACAGGCTGGTGCTGGAGGTGCTAAAAATAGTACGCTGTCATGAACGTTTTTATTTTATCTAGCCTAGGCCGAGATAGCCAATTGCACGGCGCGTTCTCCGGACTAACCTGTGTGCAAGCCATCGAAGCACGCTTCGCTGAACCAAAAGAGCGGATTCTGACTGTCGTTCAAAGTCTTCAGCAAAGAGGTCGGTGTTTGCTTCCATGTCGATCGGTTCGCCGCGCCAGATAAGGCCAGCATAAAGTGTACGCGATGCCGGACAAAGCCTAGTCCAGACACTGCGGACATAGCCATCGAACAGGGGCGACCCCCGTAGCCGCAGAGGCCACTGGGCAGGGCCGATCAATTCTTCGGCCCAGCTATAAAAAATATCCGTATGGATCGAGCTGAACATTTCTGGCTTTTCTAGATACTTTTGAAACAAATTTATCATCAGTTCCGCCTGACCCATAAAATAAAAGTCAGCCAAGACATCAGGACTTCTAGACACGAACCGCGGCACAAGAACTTTTCCGCTTCCCATCATGGCGCAGTAATCACCCATCAGAACATCAAGGTCGATATCCTGATCAGATCGAATCTTTCCCAAATGGGCGCAGCCGCGCGCCCTCAGGATTTCAAACCCTGCCAGACTAGACCTGATCTGACGATATTTATTATTTCCTGGAATAACCTCGCCTTTCGCTGCAATTGGCCGCGTATCGTCTGAAATCTCAAGAACAGCACCGGGCGGAAGCAGTTTTTTTAAAGCCTGTCTACGTTCTTCCGGGTCCGTGTCCCACACAACACAGACCATCTGGTACCGTTTGCCATAACGTTCGAACAGGGACGCAATCAATGAAAAACAATCGAATGACACGATGTCATCAGGTGTCACATTACCAAACCCGACTTTTGCGGTTCGTCCAGTGCGTCCCGTGGAAACCAGCGGTCCCTGAATTACAATACCTATGAGATCAGGTGCCATTCAGGATATATCCCATCTCCGAAGTCAGTATGGCCGATTCTTGAACAAACCATATCAACTAAGTTGCCCTAAATATCACAGTATCACCGGAGTAGGCACAAATGGCGGTTGCGTGCAAAGACTCATATACTCCTCAGGCGTTCCACAAAATCGAATGTTTTCAAGCGACACTACAGTGTATCGTATGTCCGCGCCACGTGCAATCGCAGTATTATAGAGCGGCGCAATATAATATTCACCACCTTGAAGAGAAATGGGGTCACGGTCCTCCACTTCTGAGAATAGCTCTAAATAGTGGGTCGCGCTTCGGAAGTGATACAGCCCGTCCGAACACATATCTGATATCCGCAGCTTTTCCGCCACCTCAACCACACGGTCTGTGCCTGCGCACGGCTTTACAAAGGACCAGTGATCGCCCGGCCCGATGAATACCTCAAGATAGCCATCTACAGTTGTTACGTCAAAGCTCTCAGGATGGGCAAATCGCGGACGGAAGGTGTCGATGTTGAATATCGTGATAGGCGACCCGCCAACGACCCCGGCCGCGCGCAGCCCCGCAGCCACGGTCTCGGCTTGGCCTGCGGTCTCGCGCTCCAGCACCACAACTTCCAACTGATCGGGATCAAGACCCAGCGCCACTGCGCGAGTACGCACGAACGCCGGGGTGCCCGCGATATCGCGGCAGATGATAATGAACCTTTCTCGCCCAAACAACCTGGCGAAGGACCCCAGTGCGTGATCGAACACCGGTGCTCCATGCAGATCGAGCATGTACTTCGGAACTGTGTAGCCTGCCTTGAAAAAGCGGCTGGACAGTCCTGCCATTGGTAGAATGATCAAGTGGTATTCCTGACTTGGTCCGCCATCGTTAACCCCATCGCAAGAAGGTGGCGCTGCCGCTCCGGGCTCTCATAGTGCAACGGCAGCATCGAAAGGAATAGAAGCGCGGTTAGGGCGAGTATCTCCCGAACATCTATATCATCGGCATCCCCAAGATAGGCGAAGAAGATGTCAGTAACTTCGGCTGCATGGGGTTGGGTGTCCACCGAAAACGTCCAGACCATTGGATCGTCGGGATCCACATCCAGCGTCGATCTTCCGTGTAGTATATCATCGTAATGGCCAATGATGGAATGGGCAAGCTTGGCCAAATCGTAGCGCAAGTCCCCCCACAGGCACAGTTGTCCTCCGCCAAGCTGTCCACGTGGGTCAATGCACATTATCCTCTGCGCAGTGAAGTCGTAAAAAATGTTTCCGAAGAACAGATCTCCGTGCCAGAACCGGACCTGGTCGGGCGTGGTGGGCGGGACACAGGCGATCAGAGTCTCGGTCAGTTCGGCAAGCGGGGGATGCTGGATGCCGTTCAACGTCAGGCGGCTGTCAATTGATAGCTCTGATTGAGCGCAGAATGCCTCCAGCCGATTGCAGCTCTTTTGTACAATCACCTCGTGGTAGAATTGCTGTGCGAACGCTGCTCCGGCCTCTGGCGACCCGGTGGGCGGGTGTTCGGCCTGACACTTGTCCACGAAGGCAAAGCACGCTCGCAGGATCTCCAGCCAAGACGCCAGCGGGAGCGCCCCAAAAACCGACAGTTCACTGAGCAACGGCGCGTAGAGATACTCCAGCCCGTATCCCGCTTGGTGGTCGCGTTCTATGCGGCCGACATAGCGCGGAACATGCAGGCGCAGGGGAGCGGGCAGATGCTCGAACCAATGCGCCTCAGCACGCATCTTGGCGGTGTCGGCCGAGCGCTTGACAAGAATATGGTCCTCATATGTGAGCTCATTGAACACCCGCTTTACCAGTGTATCCCTTTTGGAGCGGAAATACAGCGGAAGATGCCCAAAATCGAGCCAGTTGCCGATCTCAATGCAGCTTAAAGAACTGCGGTCTGCATAGTACTGCAAAGCCTGAACGAAGGTCGGCTGCAGGCAGGCGGCGGCCAGCAGGTTTTTATCGCCGAAATTGTAATATCCGCACACAACCTTCCGGTGTTCCAGCCGATTGGGCGGTGTGTCGGAGAAGATGGGCCGGTCCTTGGCGTCATATTTTACGAAGGCCCATGGATAATTGGCTGAGGTATCTTGGACCGCTATCGCATCGACGGGTAGCGACCCGTCGGACCTAGCCACCAGCGTGTCACCATAGAGGATGCGAACAGCACCCTGTGGACGGATGCGGCCCAGGGCATCATTGATAGCCTGCTGAAGGCTGAAGGATTGCGGCTGTTGCAACAGCAGAATGCCCGCTGCCTCCAGAGCACTGATGTCGACCGGCGCGATAACGTAGTCGTCGGGGACGGTCATCACGCAGGTCTCACCTTCGGCCAGCTCGGCCTGCCAAGAAAACAGCCTTCGCCCCCCCAGTGGTAGGAAAGCCGGCGGCAACCGACCGTACTCAAGTGCAATGTCCTCGCCCACGGTTCGTGCCGACAAGATCAGCAGCATCCAACCCTCCCAACGCAGCCAGTGACGATAACACTTCAACTCTAAGGCGCGCGCATTACGTTCAACAGTAACCTGTAAACGCAATTTGTCCAAAGGGCAAACATTGCGACAACCCACCTCACAAGACGTTCGCAATCCTTCCCAACCGTTCTGATACCGCAGACTCCCCGAGTATGAGAGACTCAGGGCCATGCGGACTCTCTTCCAGAAACTCATTCGCCGCAGGGCAACACGTGGCTTCGACGCTGCGGGTGGCGGTCGGCGTTGGGAGGGAGCACGGACAGTCGACGGGCTGAACGCGGCGGTCCTGACTAGCGCGACCACGGCGGCGCGGCGAGCCGGGTGGTATTCGCGGAACAATCCGTGGGTCGCAGCGGCGGTGGACAGCCTGGTGGGCAATGTCGTCGGCGCGGGTATCAAGCCGCAATCCACCCATCCCGACCGCGCGGTGCGCGAGCGGCTGCAGACGCTCTGGCTGCGCTGGACCGATCATGCCGATCCGGGTGGCTTGGCGGATTTCTATGGGCTGCAGGCCATGGCCGTGCGCGCGATGGTCGAGAGCGGTGAGAGTTTTGCGCGCCTTCGCGTGGTGCTGGATGCACCTGCCGTTCCCCTGCACATCGACCTGCTGGACCGGGACCAGGTGCCGCTGGACCTGCATCGCGACATCGGTGGCGGCGCACGCATCCGGGCTGGCATCGAATTCAACAGCGCTGGGCAGCGCACCGGCTATTGGGTGATGCGCGACCGTCCCGGTGATCCGCTGACTTCCTTGCGGCTGGACCCGCTGCGCCTGCCTGCCACAGATTGCCTGCATCTGTTCAAGCCGCTGTCCGCTGGGCAGTTACGCGGGATCACCTGGCTCGCCCCAGTCCTGTTGCGCCTGCACGAGTTGGACCAGTTCGAGGATGCGGCACTGGTAAAGGCCAAGGTCGCGGCGCTATTCACGGGCTTCATCACAGACCCTGACGGCACGGCGGGCGGTCTGACCGGCACCAACACCGGTGGCGCGCTGACCGTGGGCATGGAACCCGGCAGTCTGATCCCCCTGCCGCCCGGCACCGACATCCGCTTTTCCAATCCGACCGAGAACGAAGCTTATGGCCCCTTCGTCAAGAACCACCTGCGCGCCGTGGCCGCTGGCATGGGCCTGCCCTACGAGTTGGTGTCAGGCGATCTGGAGGGTGTCACCTATTCCTCGATCCGCGCTGGGCTGATCGAGTTCCGCCGCCGGGTTGAGCAGCTACAGCACAACGTGGTGGTCCACCTGTTCTGCCGTCCAGTCTGGGAGCGGTTTGTGCGCCTTGCGGTGCTGACCGGCGAACTGCCCGCCCGCGATTTTGACCGCGATCCTGCCGCCTATCTCGGCTGCGAGTGGTTGCCGCCCAAGTTCGATTATGTCGATCCCAAGAAGGACGTGGAGGCCGAAATCCTCGCCATCAACGCCGGGCTCAAGAGCCGCGCACAGGCGATTTCCGAGCGCGGCTACGACGCCGAACAAGTCGATGCAGAGATTGCTGCCGACAAGGCGCGGTCGAAGGCGCTGGGCCTCAGCTTCGGCGAGACGACGGCGCCGCAGCAGAAGGAGGCTACCGATGGCTGACACCGAGACACCCTCGGCATCAACGCGCTCAAACGTTGGAAATGACAACGTTACCCTTCTCACCCGGCGCGCCGACCTTGCCCCGACCAGCGCGGACCGCGCTGCCCGCACCGTCGAGGTGATCTGGTCCACCGGCGCGCCCGTGCGCCGGCGCGACATGGCCGGGCAATACATCGAGCGGCTCAGCCTCGCGCCCGAGGCGGTAGACCTATCGCGCCTCGAGGGAGCTTCGGTTCTTGACGCGCATCGTAAGACCGCCGTCCGCGACGTACTGGGCTCGGTCCGCAGCGCCGCCGTCGATGGCCAACAGGGCACTGCGCTGATCCAGTTCTCGGCCCGGCCCGAGGTGGAGCCGATCTGGCAGGACGTGATGGCGGGCATCCTGCGCCATGTGTCCGTCGGCTACTCGGTCGAGGACTGGGCCGAGACCACCGAGAATGGCGCGCGGGTGATGAACGCAGTGCGCTGGACACCCCACGAAATTTCGCTGGTACCGACACCCGCCGATCCCGGCGCCCACATTCGCATGGAGAGAGACATGACCGATAAACAGAGCAACGTTCCAGCCGGGAACGATGCTTCAACCCGCAGCAGCACTGTTGCGGGCCACAACACTGCTCAAACCCACACGAACATCGTTGCAGCCGACAACGATGTTCAAACCCGCACAGCGCGCAACAGCGATATCCGCTCCATCGCCCGCATCGCCGGGCTGGACCAGTCGTGGATCGACAGCCAGATCGATGCAAACGCAGATCCCGACAGCGCCCGCCGTGCGGCCTTTGATGCGCTGGCGAACCGCAGTGCTCCGTCGATCCGCACGGAACAGGTCCGGGTCGAGATGGGCGGAAGCCAGGACGATCCTGCTGTGCGCACCCGCCAGATGCCCGCGCAGGCGGCGCCAGCCTGGCGCGGACTGGTGATATCATTCAGCGAAGTAGTCCTGCCTCGGCCCAAAGCCCGGCCGTGCTCCACCGCCGCAGGTCCGCATTTGGCAGACCTTGTTCAGGCGGCCGCGCGGCTCC